>DATASX010000117.1 GCA_036269075.1 Sporichthyaceae bacterium | reverse complement strand
GCCAACGCCAACATCGACCTCGGCTACTACGCCAACTACACCTACGACCAGCACCTGCGGACCTCGCCGCCGCTGAACTTCCCGACGCCGGCGAACCCGACCTGGGTGCAGGACACCTTCGCCGAGATCCCGATCTCGAAGCTGCCCGCCGGCTTCTAGGTCGCCCGCCAACGAGTGCCCTCCTGACGGGTCGTCAGGGGGGCACTCGTTCGTTGTCCGGTCGGTGCTGCGCGGGAGTTTTTGTCGGTGGTGGGTGCGACGATCGGTTCATGTCCAGCGACCCCGCTGCCACCACCCCGGTGCTCGACGCCGCGGAGTTGGAGTGGCTGTTCTCGTCGGACGTGCCGGAGTGCGGCAGCGGATTCGACACGCCAGAGGATGCCGAGTCGTTCGGCGTCGAGTCCCGCGAGTTGGCGCTGATCGCCTCGTGCGAGCGGCAGATCCCGATGTTGCACGGCATTCAGGTCAAGGCGACGGCCGAATTCGTGGCGCAGACCAAGGCCGAGATGATGTTCGACTGGCCGGGCGACGCGGAGCGGTCCGCGACCGCGGAGATCGGACTGCTGCTGGGGCTCTCGCCGCGGGCGGCGTCGGGTCGGGTGACCGAGGCGGCGGTGCTGGTCGAGCGATTCCCGCGCACGGTTGAAGCGTTGTGCGACGGGCTGATCAGCTCGATCAAGGCCCGGATCGTGCTCGAGGAATCGGCGAACCTGCCCGACTCACAGTGCGCGGCGCTGGAGGCGGCGGTGCTGCCCAAGGCCGTGGGGTTGGTGCCGAGCAGTTTGCGGCGGGCGGTGCGCCGGGCGGTCGAGAAGTTGGACGCCGAGGCTGTCGTGAAACGTGCGGCGGCGGCTCGCCTGGAGCGATCGGTGCAGCTCTGGGCCGAGCCGAACGGAATGGCGACCGTGACGGCGAAACTGCCGGTGGAGCAGGCATTCGCGGTGTTCGGCATCATCGACGCCCTGGCGCATGAGAACCGAGCACCGGGGGAGTCGCGCACGATCGACCAGTTGCGTGCCGACGCCCTGGTCGAGTTGGTGTGCCGTCCCGGCGATGTTCCGGCCCGCGTCACGCACGAGGTGCGGATCCTGGTCCCAGCGAATCTGCTGCTCGGCACCGGGGCCGAGGCCGGCCGGATGGCCGACGGAACGCCGATCCCTACGCACATCGCCGAGGCGATCGCCACGGACGCCCGATGGCGGCGGATTCTCACCGACCCGGCCGACGGCAGCTTCCTCGACCTGAGCCCGAACACCTACGCGCCCAGCAATCCGCTGGGACGGTTCGTCCGGGCTCGTGATCAGCGGTGCCGCTTCCCGGGCTGCCGACAACCGGCGGACCGCTGCGACATCGACCACACGATTTCGTTCCTCCTGGGCGGCCGGACCGTCCGGATTAATCTGGGGTCGTTGTGTCGGGCCCATCATCGGGTGAAACACCTACCTGGCTGGATATGCAGTCAAGAACCCGACGGCACCCTCACGTTCACCACACCGCACGGCGAGACCTACCGAACTCGTCCGCCGACCGCCGATGCGGCGGAACGGTCCGTCGAGAGGCTGACTTCGGTGTCGGCCTTGCCGCCGTTCTGATTTCGCGGCGCTGAATCCGTCGGTGGCTGCGGCTATCTTCTCCTCGACACACCATCGAGGGGGGACCGTGAGCGGTAGGGTACGTCTGTCGGTGATCTCGTTCTGCGCGGCTGTGCTGCTCGCGGCCTGCTCCGGTGGGTCAACCAGCCCGTCGCCCGCCGCCGGTGGTTCGGCGCCGCCGCCGACACCCAGTGCGACGTCGACTGTCGACGCGGGCTACTACCGGTTGGTGCAGTACCCCGACTCGGGGTTCAGCGGCTTCTACGCCCAGACCGCCGCGGCCCAGCACACGATCGACATGGAGATGTACGAGCTGGCCGATACCACCGCGGAGTCCGCGCTCGCGGCTGCCGCGGCCCGGCACGTCACCGTGCGGGTGCTGCTGGACTACGACTTCTCCGGGCATGCGGTGAACCAACCGGCGTTCGACTATTTGAGTGCGCACGGTGTCCAGGTCCGGTGGGCACCGACCGGCGTCATCTTCCACATCAAGGCCGCCACCTTCGACGGCGCGACCTCGGACATCTCGACGGCGAACCTCACCAGCAAGTACTACGCCGACACCCGCGACGCCGGGATCGTCGACACCGACCCGGCTCAGGTGAAAGCGGTCGAGCAGACCTTCGACGGCGACTGGAACCTCGGTTCGACCGGCAGGCCCAACGACGACGCCGCGCAGGTGTCCGGGCTGATCTGGTCGCCGATCACCGGCGACAGCACCGCGCAGACCGCGCTGGTGAACCAGATCGCCGCGGCCCGGCAGTCAGTCTTCTTCGAGTCCGAGGAGCTCAGCGACGCTCCGCTCTACAACGCACTGGCCGCGGCGGCCAAGCGCGGGGTGAACTGCGAGGTCGTGATGACCGACGCAACCCAGTGGCACAGCGCCTTCGCGACGTTGGACGCAGCCGGCTGCCACGTCCGCACCTATCCGAACCGCTCCGGGACGCTCTACATCCACGAGAAGCTGATCCTCGACGACGCCGGCACCCCGGACGCGTCGCTGCTGCTGGGCAGCCAGAACGCCAGCTCGAGCTCGCTCACCCGAAACCGCGAACTCGGGCTGCTGCTGACCGCGGCGCAAGCCCCGTCGGTGATCTCGGCAGTGGCGGCCACGTTCGCCGGCGACTACTCGGGAGCCACAGCCTGGGGCAGCACGCCCGCAGCGAATCCGGCACCGGGGCCGACGGCTGCCGCGTCGCACCCGACTTCGACCGGGGCGAACTCCTGCACGCCGCTGACGAACGCCGGCAACTGCTACCGACCGGGCGAGCAGTGCCGCACCGTCGACCGCGGTAGCTCCGGCATCGACGCCGACGGGCAGCCGATCACCTGCCGCCAGGCGAACGGATGGCGCTGGGAGACCACCTGAGCCAGCCCGGTCCGGTCAGTGCGCGTAGGTGCCGCTGAAGGTGCCCTTCGAGCCGATCGCCTTCACGACGAGCTTGCCGTTCGACTTGAGCGTCGCCTTGTAGGTGCGGCCACCGGCCTTGAACTCGATCGCGCCGTCCTTCAGGTGCTTGTACTTCACCGTGGTCGACAGGTCGTAGCCGCCCACCTCATAGGTGAGGTGGTTCTTGTAGACGATGATCACGGTCTGCCGAATGTCGTCGATGTACGACCCGGAGGGCGCAGTGGCCAACTGTCCGGCGACGAGAGCTGCGGCGATCATTCATTCCCCGTGTGTGTGATGTGGCCTGCCTGCCCCAGTAAGACGGTTCAGGGCCGCTGCCGCGGGTCGGCCGAACAGTCGGATTTGTCCGCCGTTCGTACCAGGGCAAGGCGAAGCCCCGCGACGCGTTCGGGGCGTGCCGCGGGGCCTCGGTCCTGGAGTCCTGAGAGCAGGGCCTACGACTGCACCAGGTCGTAGATCTTGAACATGGGCAGGTACAGGGCGACGATCATTCCGCCGACGATCGTGCCGAGGAACGCGATCATCAGTGGCTCGATCAAGGCGGTCAGCGACTCGGTCATCGTTTCGACCTCCTCGTCGTAGAACTCGGCGATCTTGCCGAGCATCTCGTCCAGCGCCCCGGTCTCCTCGCCGGAGGCCATCATGTGCACGACCATCGACGGGAACACGGGGTGGTTGCGCAGCGGTCCGGAGATCGTCTCGCCGGACTTCACCGACTCTCCGACGTCCTTGATGGCCCGGCCGATCACGACGTTGCCGGTGGTCTCCGAGGTGATGTCCAGCGCCGCCAGGACGGGCACCCCGGAGCGGAGCAACGTGCCAAGGGTGCGCGCAAAGCGGGTCAGGGCGATCTTCTGGAACAGCTTGCCGAAGACCGGGATCTTCAGCTTGAGCGGGTCGACCAAGTTGCGGACCTGCTCGCTCTTGCCGTGCTTGCGCCACAGGTAGGCGGACAGGACAGTAGTCAGCGCCATCAGCGGCGCGATGTACTTCATACCGTTGGAGGCGTCTACCAGGACCTGTGTCGCGAACGGCAGTTGGCCGCCGAGGGACTTGAACAGTCCGCTGAAGACGGGGACGACGAAGATCAGCATAGCGGTGACGAGCAGGACCGCCATGACCAGCACGACGACCGGGTAGGTCATCGCCGACTTCACCTTGCCGCGGAGCTTGACCTCGGACTCGAACGTGTCCGCGATCTGACGCATGCTCAGGTCGAGGAAGCCACCCTGCTCGCCGGCCCGGACCATGCTGATCATCAAGGGCGGGAACGCCCGCGGATGCTTCTGGAACGCCGCGGACAACGAGTTGCCGGCCTCGAGGTCGGCCTTCACGTGGGTGAGCACTCGCTTCAGCTCGACGCTGTCGGACTGCTCGGACAGGATCGTCAGCGTGCGCAGCATCGACATGCCCGCGTTGATCATTGTCGCGAACTGCCGCGAGAACACCGCGAGGTCCTTGAGCTTGACCCGCTGCTTGCGGAAGCGGATCTCGCGTTCCAGGCCCTGGGCGGCCAGGCGCACTTCCAGCGGCCGGTAGCCCATCTCCCGCAGACGTTCGGCGACCGCCGTCTCGTTGGCCGCCTCCACCTTGCCCTCGATCAGGCGACCCTTGGCGTCCTTCACCTTGTACGCGTACTGGGTGGCTGTGCTCACCGGCAGGTCTCCGTTGTCGTCGTTGCGGCGTGGGCGAGGTGAGGGTGCGTCAGATCGACAGCGGCTGCGCGTCGTAGCGCATCTGCTGCGGCGGACGGCGCATCGTGGAACCGGTGAGCGTGAGCAGGTCGTCGCGGTTGGAGCAGTGCTCCATCGCCTCGGCCAGCGTGATCTTGTTGGTGCGGACCAGGTCTGCGAGGTGCGCGTTCAGCGTCTGCATGCCGTCCTTGGCGCCGGCCTGCAGTGCTCCCGGGATCTGCGGCAGCTTGTCGTCGCGGATCATCGCCCGGATGCCCGGAGTGCAGACCATGATCTCGACCGCGGCCACCCGCCCGGTGCCGTCCGCGGTCCGGCACAGCGTCTGGCAGGCCACACCGGCCAGCGTGGCCGCGAGCTGGGTGCGGATCTGCTGCTGCTGGCCGGCGGGGAACACGTCGATGATTCGGCTGATCGTGTCCTGCGCGGACTGGGTGTGCAGGGTGGCGAGCACCAGGTGGCCGGTCTCCGCGGCGGTCAGCGCGACCGAAATCGTCTCCAGGTCGCGCATCTCACCGACCAGGATGACGTCCGGGTCCTGGCGCAGCACGTGGCGCAGGGCCTTGGCGAACGAGTGGGTGTCGACGCCGACCTCGCGCTGATTCACCAGCGAGCTCTTGTGCTGGTGCAGGAACTCGATCGGGTCCTCGATGGTCATGATGTGATCGCGTCGGTTGCGGTTGATCATGTCGACGATCGCGGCCAACGTCGTCGACTTGCCGGATCCGGTCGGGCCGGTGACCAGCACCAGGCCACGCCTGAGCTCGGCGAAACTGGACAGCACCGCCGGCAGATGCAGGTCCTCGAGCGACTTGATCTCCCACGGGATCACGCGGAGCACGGCGCCGATCGACTCGCGTTGCTGGTAGATGTTCATGCGGAATCGCGCGTGCCCGGGCAGTGCGTATGACAGGTCGAGCTCGAGGTTCTCCTCGAACGTCTTGCGCTGACGCTCCGTCAGCATCGCGTAGATGACCTCACGAAGCTTCTGGTGGGTGAGGACTGGTTGGTCCTCGATCACCATCATCTTGCCGTTGTGCCGCACCGCCGGTCGGGCGCCGGCGGTCAGGTGCAGGTCGGAGCCGCCCACCTCGAGCAGGTGGATCAACAGTTCGTCGAGGTCGATGCGCTTGCGTTCGATCTCGGCCCGCCGCTCGACTTCGTGCAACTCCGCGGCGGCGGCGATGCGGGCCAACGTCTCCAACCGGTGCTCAGCGGTGAGGGCCTCGATCGCCATCTCGTGGGTGGCCGCCAGCGCTTCGGCCTCGTTGTAACGGGAGATGATCTCAGCGGGCGCGTCGCCCGGCGGGTACCACGGCCGCGACCCGGAATAGCCCGACTCGGAAACGTCGTACTCCACCTTGATCCTCCGGCGCTACGAATCGGCCGGCCGGGTCGGCCGGGCCTGACGAGAAGTCCCTCGATGGACATTCGTCATTTCCGTAGCGCGAGTTGAGGATCTGCCAAGGAAACGTCTCAGCGGGACGGGCGTCCGTCGCGCCGCGCCTCCTCCTGCACCATTCGCGCGGAATTGGGCTCCCGGGCGGCCGGCATCGGTTCGTGCTTCGGCATGGTCTCCTCGCGCGGGCTTATCATCGAGTCCGGGTCGGTCTCGATCTCGTCGTCGGGGCCGGGCGCGTCCTGTGGGCTGGTCGCCGCGTCGTCCGGGTCGTCCTGGGCCGGTTGGTTGTTCTGCGAGCTGTTGCCGGGCGCCGTGTTCGCCGGGCCGTGCCGCGTCGAGTCGTCGGGCATCGGCTGCGGGTTCGTCGGCGTGGTCGGCTCTTCGACTTGGGGCTCGTGCTTGTGCTTGTGCTTCGGCTTGTGGACCGGTTTCGGGCACGGCTTGAGGTTGATCGTGTCGCCGTAGGCCGGGACCGGCTCCCCGAGGTACTTGCGGCACGGGCCGTATTCCATCGGCGCGACCTTGCCGGTCCACCACGAAGTGCGCTTCTCCGCACCGGCCCAGTCGAAGGAGAAGTGGATGTGGTCGGTGTGGTCGCTCTCGCCGTGGTAGCCGTTCCAGCCCTCGTCGAGCTTGTGCGCGGACCAGATCCGCTGGTTCCAGATCACGTACATCAGCCCGAGGCGACGGGCGATGGTCGCGTCGTCGGACAGCAGCCAGTCGATGACCCGCTGCCCGGCCACGACGTCGGCGTAGCTGTTCGGGTTCAGCATCCAGTCCCACGCGCGGCCCTCCTTGTGCTCCGAGGTCGCGCCCTTGCTGCACTCGCGGACCGCGCCGCCGCTGAAGCCGCGGTGCCAGGTCGTCAGCACGAAGTCCTCGAAAGCTTTGACGCCGGGTTTCACGTGGGGGTCGCAGGAGACCTGCGGCTCATAGGGGGAGAGGTCCTCGATGCCGGCGGGCAGCGCGACCTCGGACCGGGGCATCGGCGCGACGCCCGGCTGGCTGGCGCGGTCCGGGTGCAGCACGCCGGCGGCCTCGGCGCCGGTCGCGCCGAGCACCATCGGGAGCGCGACGCCGAGGACGCCGGCGGCCATCGCACGGTGCCGCGTCGTGCCCGAGACAAGGCCCCGGCGCGGTGCGCGGTGCCGACCCTTTGCGTACTTGCCCGCCATGCCCGTGCCCCCCGAGTGACCCGTGTTGCTGGTTCCGCTCGGGGTTGATTGTTCGGGCGCAATGGATGCGTGAGGCAGGCGATTGCGCCGAACCGGTGAGTTACACAGGTGTCGTTCGGGTCCATCGGAAGGTGGCAATGACGGCGTTGAACAGTTGGATCAGGTCGCTCGTCAGATCGTCTTCCAGCGCGGAGAAGGTGATCAAGATCCAGCGATCGGGCTCGTCCGGGACCGGCAGCACGTAGCCGACCCGGCGGGAGGCCGCCGCGGCGCCGCGGGCCGGATCGGCCGGGTGGCCGCTCTCGGTGCGGGAGCAGACGACGCCGTCGAGGATCAACCGCTCGGTGTCCGGGGCGGCGGCGCGGCGGGCGAGCAGCACCGCGGGGTCGAGCGGGTCGAGCGAACCGAACGCGACCTCGGCGACCACGAACGACTCCGCCATCGGCCTGCCGTACCGGGCGACGACCGGCAGGTACAGATCCACGCCGTTGCCGTCGCGCGCCGCCGCGGCGGCCTTCCGGATCGCCTCGGCCGCGTCCGTGCGCCGGTCGGCTGGAACGCTCGACGGCTCTGGTGCGACCGCGTTGAGGACGGCCTCGATCGCCTCGGCGGTCCCGGAGCGGAGCGGGATCCGGGCCCAGCCGGGCGGCAGGACGATCCGGTAGCCGACCTCCGCGGCGCCCGCCTCCGGGTCGGTCACGCGCCGGGGATCTTGCCCCCCGCGACCGGGGTCCCGTCGGCGAGGCTGAGGGTGATGGTGCGGACGAAATCGTCCAGGTCGTCCTGCGCGGCGGCCATCCGTTCCAATTCGGTGGTACTGGCCGACACGATCACGACTGCCGGCCGATCGGGCACCTTGAACGCATACCGGAGGGAGATGAAGATTCCCGTGTCGTGCCGATCGGCATCGTCGGGGTCGGCCAATGAGGCGTGCCGGGTGACCTTCAGCCAGCGGCCGAGGGCGTCGGTGCGGAACTGCTCCACGGCAGGTTTCTCGATCGCCTCGGGGTCATCGACGCCGGCTGCCTCCTCGACTGTCAGGTCCGGATGATCGTCGACCCAGACGCGGGTCACGATCGCGGACTGGCGCGGATCAGGCAGGTACAGGTAAGTGACGATCTCGAATGGCCGGGACGGGTCGAACCCGCCGAACTGCGCGCCGTAGACCGCAAATTTCAGCGCGGTCTCCGCGACTGCTTCGTCGCCTGGGTGCTCGGCGCCAGGGTTCGTCTCGACCCAGGCGCCCCATGTGATGGGAGCCGTTTCTTCGCCCCATTGCTGGGGGTCCTTCCAATGGCCACCCCAGGACGGAATACCGATCCAACAGCGGAAGTCATAGTCGACGTCGGCGTGGATGATCTGATTCAGCGGCGTGCCGAACTGGCTGTGGCCGAGTTCGCCCGCGGTGGGGCAGCCGGTTCTCGAGCCGTCGGGGGCGTCGTGCTTTTGGCGAAACAGGTTCATTGCAGCGGGCCTCCGGCCACCACCCAGTGTTTGAACCCACCGTATGACTTCTTGAGGGCCGTGTGGTTTCCGATCTTGTCGGCGGCGTCCACTCCTGTCGCGGTCGGGAAGTTGGCCCGACCGGCACTGACCAGGCGATCCCCGTGATCGGCCAGCCGCTTCACCGTCGCGTCGTTGCCGTACCGAAGGCGCATGGTGTCGATGACTGCCGCGCTGTCGGCGGCCTCACGCTCGCCTGCCAGCAGCACGTGGCCCAGGCCGGCGCTCGGCTCGGGAGTCGCCAGGACCTCGCCGGCCGCGTCGCTTGAGGCGCGAGCGCGTCGTTGCTCAAGCTCCTGCAGGTCCTTCTGTGCGTGCTGGCGCACGGGTTGCGTGCTGGCCGGGTCAGACATGACTGTCTGGAACTCCGCTTCGGTCCTGATTTGGACCTCGTCGGCGGCCTCGCGCCCGGCGGCCTGAGCCGCCGCTTCCCGGGTGGCTTCGGCGGTGCGGCCCAGGCCGCGGGTCAGGCGCTTGGCTGCGCTGAGGCTGCCCAGCGCGAAGATGTCCAGGCCGAGGTCGAAGCGGGCGCCCTTCTCGCCGCCGGCGACCTGCACTGCGTGCGCGGCGAGGCTGATCCCGGCGGAGGCCTGGCCCACTCCCTCGGCAAGCTCGACCAGTTCCACCAACGCGACGCCCTCGCCCAGTCCCGGGACCAGCAGGGCCGCGCCGGCGGCGATGGTGGTGATCCAGCCGAGTTTGTCGGTCAGGCCCTCGATCCGGCCGTTGTTGCGTTCGACCCATTGGTGGATGTGGTCGAAGAAGCCGTCGGTGAGGTTGTCGTCGATGGCCTGGGAGATCTGGTGCGCCCAGTAGCGGTCGCGGCCAGCGGCTTCGTCCAGGAGGTGTTGCAGGTCCCGGCGGGCCTCTGCCAACTGTGCCTCGGGGCCGGTGAGTTCCGGGGCTGCGCCCAGGCCTCCGGCGGGCATGGTCTGGTAGGTGAACAGGTTCGGGTTCAGCAGATCCGAGTGCGGGTTGCGCTTGCGCTCGGCCTTCGCCGCCAGGGCCCTGTTCAACGCCTTGACGGTGGCGGCCTGGAACTCCTCCAGTTCCGGGGCCCAGGAGTTCAGCAGCCCGGAGACCTTCGAGTAGCGCTCGGCGACGGTCTCCAGCCTCTTGGGCGCCTCAAGCGCCGAGGCCCGCAACTCCTCGACGGACTGCCCGGTCATCGACGCATCGGCCCCGATCCGCCGCAGCCGACCGGCCTGGTCGCGGATCCCGACGGCCATGTTCCGCAGGCGCGAGGTCTCCCCGAAGATCGCGTCCGGGTCGCCCGGCAACGGATCCCGCTCTGCCAGGGGCGCCCAGTCGGTCGGTCGGGACGTCAAGTCCGCTCGTGCCCGCGAGCCGAAGCCAGTGCCTCGTCCACCGACCGGAAGGTGTCGGCGATCGCCCCGCAGTGTGTCCCGAGCTTCTGCAGATGGTTCGTCAGGTCCTCGCGGTGGCGGTCCCAGTTCGAGGCGAACTCGTTCATCTGGTGCCGGATCTGCGCCCCGCCCCAGATCCGGGCCTCGTCGTTGCGGCGTTGGTGCAACTGCTCGAACTCCTCGGCGATGGCCGCCAACGACAGCCGCGTCCCGTGCAGGACCGAGTAATCGACGCGGAGATTGGCCACGTCGGAATCGTCGCACGCAAGATCGGTCCGCAGAAGCGACGCTGTCAGGCGACGACGCGCAGGACTTCCTCGATCGAGGTCAGGCCCTTCTTGACCTTCAGCCAGCCGTCCTCGCGCAGCTTGGTCATGCCGTTCTCGACGGCCACCCGGTAGATCTCGTCGGCGGTGGCCCGGGCCACCGCGAGGCGCTCGATCTCCTCATCGACGTGCATGACCTCGTGCAACGCCATCCGGCCGCGGTAGCCGGTGCGGGCGCAGTGGTTGCACCCGATGGGCCGGTACAGGGTCGGCAGGCCGGTGTGGTCGATGGGGAAGCGCAGATCGGCCAACTCGGTCGCGGTCGGGGTGTAGGCCTCGCGGCAGGACAGGCACAAGGTCCGGCACAGTCGCTGGGCCAGGATCGTGTCGATGGCCGAGCCGACCAGGAACGGTTCGATGCCCATCTCGACCAGACGACCGATCGCGGACGGGGCGTCGTTGGTGTGCAGGGTCGACAAGACCAGGTGGCCGGTCAGCGCGGACTCGATCGCGATCTGGGCGGTCTCGTGGTCACGAGCCTCACCGATCAGGATGACGTCGGGGTCGGCACGCAGGATCGAGCGCAGGGCCCCGGCGAAGGTCAGTCCGGCCTTGGGGTTGGTCTGCACCTGGTTGACCCCGGGCATCCGGTACTCGACCGGGTCCTCGACGGTGATGATGTTGACCTCAGGCTTGTTCAGGATGTTCAGCGTCGCGTACAGCGTGGTCGACTTGCCCGATCCGGTCGGCCCGGTCACCAGAATCATCCCGTAGGGCTTGCTGTACGCGGTCCGGTAGCGGGTGAAGTTCTCCGGCGAGAAGCCGAGGTCGTCCAGGCCGAGTTGGGCGGTGGTGTTGTCGAGAATTCGGGCGACGATCTTCTCGCCCCACACGGTCGGTAGGGTCGCCACGCGCAGGTCGATCTTGCGGCCCTGGTGGTTGACCGACAACCGGCCGTCCTGCGGGATCCGCCGCTCGGCGATGTTGATGTCCGCCATGATCTTCAGCCGGGAGATCACCCCGGCCTGGATCGACTTCGGCGACCGGTTCGTCTCGTGCAGCACGCCGTCGATGCGGTACCGGACCCGCAGGCTGTTCTCGGTCGGCTCGACGTGGATGTCCGACGCCCGGTCCGAAATAGCCTGTGAGATAAGGAGATTGACGAACCGGACGATCGGCGCCTCGGTGGCCACCGCGGTGAACGAGGCCAGGTCGGCCGCCTCCGGCTCGGCCGTGGCGATCGTGCCGGACAGGTCGGTCAGCTCGTCCTCGGCGCGGAAGATCTGCTGGATCCGCGCCTCGATCTCCTCGGCGTCGGCCAGCACGAACCGCACCCGCGCCTTGACCAGCCGGGTCAGGTCGTCCTTGAGCTCGATGTTCCCGGCCTGTTTGAGGCTGACCGCGACCAGCAGCTCACCGTTGACGATCTCCAACGGGAGGATGCCGAACCGCCGGGCCTGGTCGGCGGGGATCCGCGAGGCCGCCGACGGGTCGACCGAGTAGCCGACCAGGTCGACCGAGGTCATCCCCATCGCGATGGCCTCGGCCCGCAGGAC
Source organism: Sporichthyaceae bacterium (assembly GCA_036269075.1). Classification (NCBI taxonomy): domain Bacteria; kingdom Bacillati; phylum Actinomycetota; class Actinomycetes; order Sporichthyales; family Sporichthyaceae; species Sporichthyaceae bacterium. The sequence continues at coordinate 192,164 of DATASX010000117.1, read as the reverse complement.
GTCCTGCGGGCGGACCTCGCCCTCGTCGATCAGCACCTGCAACGGGGTCCGCCCGTCGGCTGCGGCCCGGGCGATCGCCCGCCCGAGCACGTCGGGCTGGATCGCCTCGGAGTTCAGCAGCGCCCGGACGGTCTCACCGTCGTACGGCGCGGCATGACGCGCCGTCAGTTCAGTCATTTCCCCGCCCCGCGCACTGTTTTCGTCCTGGTCGAGTCCGCAACGCCCCCGCGCCGATCACGTGGGTGGCAGTACCGCCAGGGCCGCAGTCGGGTCCTCCTTGTAGCGCACGATCAACTCGGCGGTGGCCTCGTCGATGCGCTCGAACAACGCCTTGCGATAGGCGGTGAGCTTCTCCTCAGCGGCACGCAGCCGGGCGGTGGCCTCCTCGACCGCGGCGGCGTCGTGGAAGTCGATCTCGGTGACCCACATCCACTCGGACTCGGGCAGGTCGGGCAGCGGCCCGGCCGGGTGCACCGACGACAGCGCGGTGCGCGAGGCGCCGGTGCCGGTGTCGCCGAGCACCTTGATCAGCTGAGGCAGCGTCAGAGATCCCTGGGTGTGCGAGCCGGCGGCGATCAGGTCGAGCCGGGCGTGCACCAGGCGCCGCCAGTAGGAGACCTTGTCCTCCTCCTGCTGGAGGTCGCGTCGGTAGATCCGCAGCGCCTGCAGGTCCATGGCGGACAGAGCACGGACCTGACCCTGCGTCATATCCGCTGGTTGGCGCTCGCTCATCGTCACCTCGTCGGTCTCCCCCCGCCGTGCCGCCGGGACCCGCTTGTCCGCGATGCTCATCGTGCCACCACCTCCGCCTGGGCCGCGCTCATCCCGGCGCGGCGCAACATCACCGACAGGTCGTGCGGACGCGTCGCGACCAGACGCGCCTCCTCGAGGCTCACGGTGCCCTCCAGCACCAGCCGGCACAGGTCCTGGTCGAAGGACTGCATGCCGAGGTAGCTGCCACCGGCGACCAGGTCCGGGATTGTGTCGGTCTTCTCCGGGTCGGCGACGGCCTCGGCGATCCGGGCGTCGGCGACGGCGACCTCCATGACCGCGATCCGGCCCTCGCCGTCGGCCTTCGGCACCAGCCGCTGGCAGACGATGCCCTTCAGCGCCGCGGCGAGCGAGAGCCGTACCTGGCGCTGCTCGTGCTCGGCGAAGAAGTCCACGACACGGTTGACGGTCTCCTTCGCGTCGGTGGTGTGCAGCGTCGACATCACCAGGTGGCCGGTCTCGGCGGCGGCGAGTGCCGCACGCACCGTCTCGGTGTCGCGCATCTCGCCGATCAGGATGACGTCGGGGTCCTGTCGCATCGCCGCGCGCAGCGCCGTCGAGAAGTTGCGCGTGTCGAAGCCGATCTCGCGCTGGCTGATCGCGGCTACCTTGTCGTGGTGCGCGACCTCGATCGGGTCCTCGATCGTGATTATGTGGACCGGCCGGGCGCGGTTGATCTCGTCGACCATGGCGGCCAATGTGGTGGTCTTGCCGGAGCCGGTCGGGCCGGTGACCAGCACCAGTCCGCGGGGCTCGAGCGCCAACTTGGCCAGTGCCTCGGGCATGCCGAGTTGTTCCAGGGTGAGCGGTTCGTCGGTGATGTGTCGCAGGACGGCGGCGACCTCGCCGCGGGTCTTGTAGACGTTGACGCGGAACCGGCCGACGCCCGCGACCACGGCAGCGAAGTCGACCTCGTTGTTGGTGTCGAAGAGGGCCGCCGACTCGCGCGTCATCGTCGGCATCACCAGGTCGGAGACCTCCGCGGAATCCAGCGGATCCTCACGCAGGTTCACCAGCGAGCCGGAGATCCGCACCCGGGGCGGGCTGCCCGGCTTCAGGTGCAGGTCCGAGGCCTTGTTCTCCAGCACGGCGCGGACCAGTGGGGTGATCTCCAGGCTCGCGCGGCGGCCGGAACGCGGTGCCGGGACGACGACCTCGGGCTCGACCGAAAGGTCCCAGGCCGAGGTGTCGAATCCGTCGGTGGTGGGCTCGGGCGCGCGGTGCCGCGGGGTGGCGTGACCGATCGGCGGTTCGCTGCTCATGCCTTCTCTTCGGCTTCGCACCGGGTCGGCTTGAGTCCACCAACGGTAGGAAATTCTCACACCCGCGCCGATCATCGATGATCGCAGTGCGCACTCTCATACGCGGAGTGCGCACTCTCATACGCGGAGCGTCAGGAATCGTCCGCCCGGAGCGCGAGAAATCGCGCCCCGATCATCGATGAGCGTGTTGGGCCCGGTGCCGGCCGACGTTCGGCTGATTTCGACCGGGAGGTATTCAGCCCGGGATCACCTCCGCCGATGTAGCGGTCACACGCAGTTCAGGCGTGCTTCGACACCCAGGAGGACCCAGCGGTGAATCGTCCCTTCGATCGCAGCGTCGTCGCGCTCGACATAGGCAGTTCCGGGGTCCGGGCAGCCGAGTTCACCGTCGGACGTCGACCGCGACTGGAGAAGTTCGCCGCGATGCCGTTGCCTACCGGCGCGGTCAACGCCGGCGTAGTGGTCGACCCCAGCGCTGTGGGCAAGGCACTGAAGCAGCTGTGGTCGAGCGCCAAGTTCACCTCCAAGCAGGTCGTGTTCTCCATCGCCAACGACCGTGTGCTCGTCCGCCAACTGGACCTGGACTGGATGGAGCCGTCGGACTTCCGCAAGGCGCTGGTCTACTCCGTCGCCGACGCGATCCCGATGTCGCTGGACGACACCAACCTGGATTACCACATCCTGGAGGAGCTGTCGGCCGTTCCGGAACTGGGCATCGACCGGACCCTGCGGGTCCTGATCGTCGCCGCCGGTCGCGACATGGTCGAGACGTTCGTGACCGCGTTGGACGAGGCCGGACTCTCGCCGCTGAAGGCCGATCTGGCGCCGTTCGCCTTGATCCGCGCGGTGTGCCCGTCGGCCGTCAACGTGGCCGCCGACACCGCCGAGGCGATCGTCGACATCGGCGCGGACACCCTCACCGTGGCGGCCCATTCCGGCGGCCGGCCCCGGTTCGTCCGCACGATCAGCCACTTGGGCGGCCGCTTCATCACCGGCGAGCTGCAGCAGAAGTTCGGTTGGAGCTTCGACCAGGCCGAGCAGGCCAAGGCCAACTTCGGCCTGCCGCGCCAGCGCACGGGCCTCATCCCGGCGCCTGCCGCGCCGCACGGCGCGGCCTCGAACGGAACCGGCAGCACCCCGGCCACCTCGGTCGGTTCGGTCGCCGAACACTCGGCGCAGCAAGCGATCGCCGAGCGCGCGACCGCGGTCGTCGGCGAGGTCCGCACCACCCTGAACTTCTTCCTGTCCGCGGGGACCGGCGTCACCAAGCTGTCCCGCGTCGTGCTGACCGGCGGCGGCTCGTTGCTGTCCGGGCTCGACGAGCGGATCTCCGAGGCCCTCGGTGTCCCGGTGGAGGCGTTGGCGCCGCCGGAGAACGTCCGCTTCTCCCGCGCGGTGCCGAAGGACCCCGTTGGGTCCGCCTCGGTCGCGCTGCTGTCCGGTCTGGCTCTGGGAGCTGAGTGAGATGACGTTCCCCGCAATTGATTCGACGCGCTTCGACGCCGCCGCACGCACCGGTATTCCGGTGCTCAAGCTTCCGTCGGTGAACCTGCTCTCGCCGGCCACCCTGCAGTCGATCGCGGTGCGCCGGGTGCGTCGCCGTCTGGTCGCTGCCGGCCTGGTCGCGGCGGTCTTCGTCGGCGGCGGCTGGATGGTGCAGAACGCCCGCCTGGGTGCCGCCAACCAGCGGTTGGACAACGAGAAGTCGGCGACCGCACCGCTGAACCAGCAGTTGGCGGCCCTTGCGCCGATCGCGCAGTTCTACTCCGAGCTCGACGCCCGCAAGACCGCCGCCTCGCAGGCGATGGCCGCCGAGGTGCTGTTCTCCTCGGCGCTGACCGACCTGAAGAACCGCACCCCCTCGGGCGTCACGATCACGAACTTGTCGGTCACGCTGACCCCGGCCACGGTCACCGCGGTCGCCCCGCCGGTCTCGCCACTGACGAAGGCCGGCATCGACGGCAACGGCAACGACATCACGCAGTCGCAGGCCCAGGCCGCCGCCACCGGCACCGCGGCGAGCACGACTTCGACCGGCAGCAGCACCGCGCCGGCGAGCAGCACGCCCACCAGCACGTCGTCCACAGGCGCGTCCTGTGCACAGCCCGACCCGTTCAGCCCGGCAGTCGTGATCGGCTGCATCACACTCAGCGGTGACGCACCCAGCCGGGCTGCGGTCGGTCAGCTGATCAACAATCTGAAGGTCAGTCAGTTGTACGCGTCCCCGTTCATCACCACGACCACCGTCAGCGGCGCCGACGGTTCGCAGCAGGTGCAGTTCAACGGCACGGTCGGTCTCACCAGCGCCGCCGTCAGCGGTCGGTACGCCGATCTGAGTTGGCTGGCGGACCCGAAGGTGCTGTCGGCCGCCGAGGCGATGATCGCCGCCGGCGACACCGCCGGCAACCGTCTGGCCAAGGAGACCGCCGCGCTGCAGGCGCTGCAGGCCGCTCAGGCCGCTGCCGCCGCCAAGGCGCAGGCCGCCGCCGCGGCCGCGGCCCAGACCGCCGCGGAGCAAGCCGCCGCCGCGCAGTTGGCGGCAGCGGCCGGGGCAGCGCAGACCGCGGCCGGCGGCAGCGCGACGAGCGCGCCGAAGGCGAGCACCAACAGCAGCACCACGACCACCACGAAGGGGAAGTAGCGGTATGGCGCTGGACTGGGCACAGGGGATCTCGTTCCGCCGCGGACGTGCGCCCGGTGCGAACATGCGCCGCGGGATGCCGCCGCTGACCCCGACCGCTAAGGTCACCGCGATCGGCGCCGTCGGCATCGCCGCGGCGCTGGCGGTCTCGTACGTCGCCGTCCTGCACCCGCGTGGTGAGCAGGTCGGCAAGGTCGATGCACAGACCGCGCAGGTCGCCGCGTCGAACGACGCGCTGCGCAGCCAGATCTCCGCCCGCCAGGCGGAGCAGGCGCAGTTGCCGCAGCTGGAGAAGATCTCCTCGGCGATCGACGCCCGGTTCCCGGCGAGCTCGCAGCAGGCGAAGATGTTCCAGATGGTCACCGCGGCCGCGGCCTCGGCGGGCATCGCGCCCCAATACCTGACCAACCTGACGGTGGGCGTGCCCACCTCGGTCTCGGCGAGCACCAACAGCTCCGCGCATCTGCCCGGCGTCGGCCAGCAGATCGGCCAGGTTGCCTCGCAGTCTGTCTCCCTGACCGTGCGCGGCACCGCCGCCGACATCCGCAAGTTCGTGGCCAACCTGGAGCAGTTGCCGCGAGCCTTCGAGGTCACCTCGCTGAACCTGACCCAGCCGCTGCCGGTCACCGCCTCGACCACGGCCGGGACGACCACCGCCACCACCACGACCACCACGACGCCGGCCGTCCCGGCCGCACCGGACGCGAACTTCGACACCGCCACGATCAGCGGCCAGATGTTCCTGATGCCGACGGTGGCAAACCCGACCACGGCGAGCAAGTAGTAGTTGTGCTCGCGCTCGCTCTCGGCCTGTTCGGCCTGCTGATCGGTTCGTTCCTCAACGTCGTCGTCCACCGGGTGCCGCAGGGCGTCTCGGTGGCCGACGGTCGGTCCGCCTGTCCGAAGTGCGACCACCAGATCCGATCGCGCGACAACATCCCGGTCCTGTCCTGGGTGCTGCTGCGCGGGCGGTGTCGCGATTGCGCGAACTCGATCTCGATGCGTTACCCACTGGTGGAACTCGGCACCGGGGTGCTCTTTTCCTTGCTGGGGCTGCGTTTCGGGTTGTCCCCGATGCTCCCGGTGGTCCTCCTGCTGGGTGCCGCCGGTGTGGCCCTGGCGCTGATCGATCTCGACACCGGTCGGCTGCCGTTCGCGATCACGGTGCCGCTGCTGGCCGCGTTGGCGGTGCTGATGGTGGTGCCCGGCTCGACCCACAGTTGGTCGCCATTGGGCGCCGCGCTTCTTTCGGTGCTGCTCTGGTTCGGTGTCTACGGCGGGTTGTGGCTCGGCACCGCCGGCCGCGGCATGGGTCTGGGCGACGTCGTGCTGGCGCCCAGCCTGGGCCTGGTTCTGGGCTGGCTCGGTTGGGGCCCCAGCGTGATCGGCCTGTTCGGCGGCTTCGCCGCGGGCGGCGTCATCGGGGCCGCGCTGATCGCGGCCGGCCGGGTCCAGCGGCGCTCGGCCGTGCCCTTCGGGCCGTTCATGCTCACCGGCGCAGCGATCGGCCTCTTCGCCGGTTCCCCGCTCTGGACGGATTACCTGCGCCTGGTCGGCGTCTGACGCCTCGACCTGCGAAGGGCCCGGTCCGAGATTCTCGGACCGGGCCCTTCGGCGTTCGGTGAGCTCAGGCCGCCGACTCAGCGGCGGCCTGGGTCCTGATCAGCGTGCGCAGCGCCAGCACCGCGCGGGTGTGCAGCTGGCTGACGCGAGACTCGGTCACGCCCAGCACCCGGCCGATCTCGGCGAGCGTGAAGCCCTCGTAGTAGTACAGCGCGACGATGACCTGGTCGCGCTCGCGCAACTGGCGCACGTGGCGCAGCAGCAGGGTGCGCACCACGTCGTCCTCCAGTGCGTCGCCGGGCGCGGGGGCGTTGTCGACCACCACGAGGTCCTCGGTGGCCGAGATCGAGGTGTAGGAGACCTTCGCGTACAGGTCGCGCAGGGCGGCGGCGCTGATCCCGAGCTCGGCGGCGACCTCTTCCTCGGTGGGCATACGGTCCAGCCGCGTCTGCAGGGTGAGGTGCGCCTTCTCGATCGCACGGACCTTGTCGCGCACCGAGCGGGGCACCCAGTCGGCCGCGCGCAGGGCGTCGATCATCGCGCCCTTGATCCGCGGCACAGCGTAGGTCTGGAACTCCAGTCCACGGTCGAGGTCGAACTTGTCGATCGCGTCGATCAGCCCGAAGATCCCCTCGGAGACCAGGTCGTTGGGGTCGACGCTCTGCGGTAGCCCGGACCGGACGCGACCGGCCACGTACTTCACCAGCGGGGCGTACTGCACGACCAACCGGTTGCGCAGCTCGGGCGACCGGGTCTCCCGATACTCCCGCCAGACCTGGTGGATCTCGACCGACACGATGCCTCCGCACCCGAACGAACCGCTGAAATCCCGCGACCCGGGGCCGGCTTCACCCGAGGCTTTTTCACTGTAGGCGTCGGCTTGAACACGCTCCGTGTGAACGAAAGAGCCACTGCTCTCGAAGGCGAAAGTCGCTCCGTTCGGCTGAGGCCTTGATGGGCCGAACGCTCAGGAGCGGAATCGGGAACCTTGCGACGAAACCTGGAACCACGGTCCTGCGTCCTATGGGCGAAAGCGCCAACCGTGAGCTTTCCGCCTGCCCCGTGTGGTGGTTGGCCCGTACTGGTCAATTGACCCGTACTGCCCAATCCGCACCCGGCGACTCGACAAGAGGAATACCGTGAACGCCATGCTGATTGAGAAGTCGCCGATCTACGACGCCCTCGTCGGTGAGCTCGGCAACCCTGTGCCCGCCACCCCGATCGACTGCACCTACGCGGCCGTCCTGGCCATGGCTGAGGTAGAGCCCGGCGCTGAGCCGGTCAGTCTGCCGGCGCCTGGCAAGCGTTCGAGTGCCAAGCCGTACGCTCCCAAGCAGATGGCTGCCAGCTGACCCTGCACCGCCTGTGGCGCCGCCGGACCGCTGCCCGGTCCCGGCGCCGGAGTTGCCGGCTCCACCAGCCTGCGTCCGCCGTGTCGTAGCTCGACGCCGGACGTCGCCGAGTGGCGCGTCCGCGATCCACTGCGCCGCACTGTCCGCCCGCCGGACTGTGCGGCGTTGTGCTTTTCCGGTGCCGTTTGGCCCCAAGTTGTTCCTGACTCACCGGTACGGGAGACTGGAAGGGAGCTTCAGTACCCGGGAAGGGACATCATGAGCGAGGGCAAGCCCGCTGGTAGCGACACGCTCACCGTGACCGACAACCGCACCGGCCGCTCCTACGAGATTCCGATCGAGGACGGCGCAATTCGGGCGAATCACCTGCGCCAGATCAAGGTGGACTCCGACGACCCGGGCCTGCTGTCCTACGACCCGGCCTTCACGGCCACGGCCAGCTGCCACTCGGCGATCACCTACATCGACGGCGACGCGGGCATCCTGCGCTACCGCGGCTACCCGATCGACCAGCTCGCCGAGCGCAGCAACTTCCTCGAGGTCGCCTACCTGCTGATGAACGGCGAACTGCCGACCGGCGAGCAGCTCACGGAGTTCGGCGCGACGATCACGAACCACACGTTCGTGCACCAGAACGTCAAGAAGTTCATGGAGGGCTTCCACCACGACGCCCACCCGATGGGCATCCTGGTCGGGACCGTCGGCGCGCTGTCGACGTTCTACCCGGAGGCCAAGCAGTTCACCGACCCGGTGAACCGGCGTCTGCAGATGGCCCGCCTGATCGCGAAGATGCCGACCCTGGCGGCCTACGCCTCCCGGCACTCGCGCGGGCTGCCGTACGTGATCCCGGACAACGACCTGTCCTACGCCGGCAACTTCCTCAACCTCATGTGGAAGATGTCCGAGCCCCGCTACGAGCCGGACCCGATCCTCGAACACGCCCTGGACGTGCTGTTCATCCTGCACGCCGACCACGAGCAGAACTGCTCGACCAACGCGATGCGTGCGGTCGGCTCCTCGCACGTCGACCCGTACTCGGCCGCGGCCGCCGCGGTTGCCGCGCTCTACGGCCCGCTGCACGGCGGGGCGAACGAGCAGGTGCTGCGCATGCTGCGCGAGATCGGCGACGTGAAGCACGTGCCGAACTACGTCGAGCGGGCGCGCAAGGGTGAGTTCCGCCTGATGGGCTTCGGGCACCGGGTCTACAAGAACTACGACCCGCGGGCCCGAGTAGTACGGCAGATCGCCGAGGAGGTGTTCAAGGTCACCGGGCTGAACCCGCTGCTCGAGGTGGCCGTGGAGCTCGAGCGCATCGCGCTGGAGGACGACTACTTCATCTCGAAGAAGCTGTACCCGAACGTCGACTTCTACACCGGCATCATCTACGAGGCGATGGGATTCCCGGCGGAGATGTTCACGGCGCTGTTCGCGATCGGCCGCATGCCAGGCTGGTTGTCGCAGTGGGAGGAGATGCTGCTCGACCCGGAGCAGAAGATCGCCCGGCCGCGGCAGCTGTACTTCGGGGCCCCGGAGCGCGACTACGTGCCGGTCGCGACCCGCGACAAGGTCTCGCACGGCCTGTTCTCGCCGCCGGACAAGCCGATCGTCGGCGACTGACTGACCGCGAGGAAAAACTAGAGGCTCCCCACCGGGCGGTGGGGAGCCTCTACGTTCTGTGTGCCGGTTACTTGACCTCGACGGTCGCGTCGCCCTGCTTGTCGATCTTGTCGACCGTGACGGTGTGCTTGCCGAACGTGCCCGACTTGCCCTGGGCGATCGTTTCCGTCTTCTTGCCGACGGTGACCTCGACGCCCTTCTTGGTCGCGCTCTTGCCGAGCTCGACCGTGACGCCATTGATCTTGACCGACTTGCCGGCCTTGACCTGGGTGCCGGTTGCCGCAGCGGTGTTGGTGGCCGGCGCGGGGGCCGGTGCGGGGGCCTCGGCGGGGGCCGGGGCGTCGGCCGACGAGGCACTCGACGCGAGCGCGGGGTTGTCGCCCCCGGTGATGTCACCGTTGGTGAACGAGCCCGCGATGATGACTACGGCTGCAGCCGCGACACCCAGGGGCAGCAGCGGCGAGGAGGCAAGGGAATTCTGCATAGCACAGGATTCTAGGACAACTCCGGCGTCCGTTGAATGGAAACTTCAACATCAAATGCGCTACCGAATGTGACGTTCGTCCGGTGCAATCGTCCGGCCACTGTGTGCTACTGGCAGGTGCTACTGGGCGGTGCGCGCCTCGGCACGGGCCCGGGCCACCGCTTCGTCCCAGTTCTCGAGCGTCTCGACGTAAAGCTGCCGCACAGCTTCCACGCGTTGATTGAGCTCGCGCACCGTCCAGTCCGAGACGTCGATCGGCGGCGCGACCAGCACCTCCATCCGCCCGGCCCGGATGAGGTTCGAGCCCCGCCACATGAGTTCGCCGGCGTTCCGAATGATGACCGGGACGATCGGCACCCCGCCCTGCATGGCCAGGTGGAACGCGCCCTTCTTGAACTGTCCGACACGGGGCGTGAGCGACCGAGTGCCCTCCGGAGCGATCATGATCGAGTAGCCGTCGGCCAGTCGCTCCAGCGCAGGCTGCAGCGCGGCCTTGGCCTGCCGGCTGTCGGTGCGGTCGACCAGCGCCGCGTTCGTCAGCCAGGCCATCTGGCCGATCAACGGCATCCGCTCGACCTCCTTCTTGCCGATCGGCGTGATGTCGCGCTGGACGACCTGGAACACCGCGAGCGGGTCGAGCAGGCTCTGGTGGTTGAAGATGAACACCGCCGGCCGGTGGGTCCAGGCGTGGTGCTCGCCGACGACGTCGACGTCGACACCGGCCAGGCCCAGCATCAGGTCGCCGCCGACGCCGATGAGGGTGTTCGCGGTCACCCGGCGGCTGCGATTGAGCAGCCCGAGCCCGGCCGCGATGACGCCGCCGGCCGCCATGCCGGTGTAGGCGGCGACCGTGCGCGGCATGTCCAGGAACGAGGCCGAGGTGCGCGGCACGAAGCGCTGCACCTGCCAACGGTGGGCGTCGGCGTGGGCGAGCAGTTCCGGCTCGGGGTTGACCGGGCGTGGGTTGCCGACGGTGGAGAGGAACTCGATGTCCTCGTCGCCGTTCGCGTAGCCGTAGCTGGCCTCGAGGTCGATGTCGTTCTCGCGGGCATAGGCCTGCACGGCCAACGCCTTCTGCTTGCCCCAGAGCATCTCGCCGTCGACCTCGCCGGTGGCCCGTCCGTCGGCGTCGAAGGCCATCCGCGTGCACAGCACGTGGTCGAAGCCCAATTCCTCGGCCAGCGCCTCGACCTGGAACGTCAGTGCGGAGGACGCGATCACCACCAAGTGCCCCTGGCGCTGGTGGTGCGCGATGCGGTCCACCGCGTCGGCGAACAGATGCCCGCCCAATGTCGAGCGGGCGAACTTGCGGCCCATCTCGTCGAGCTCATCGGCGTTCTTGCCGCGGAAGATCGCCAGGCCGGCCTTCATGAAGTCCTCGACCTCGGTGTGCCCGGTCCGGGTGCCGAGCCCGGTGAGCACCAACCGCGCGGTGTCGACCGGCCCGATCTGACGGTTCTTCAGGCGCTCCTTGATCAGTGCGAGCGCCGAGTAGCCGTCGACGATCGTGCCGTCGAAGTCGAAGAACGCGGCGACCTTCCCACTGCCGGATCCAGAAGTCCCCATCAGGTAGCTCCCGTCGTCGCCACAGCGGCCTCGGTCTGATTGCCTGTCAGATGCTTGCTGCGCAAGGCTTCCCGGGCCGTGGCGACCCGGTGCAGCTCGTACTGGTTGATCCGTTCCAGTCGGGCGAGCAAGTCGTCCAGTTGCGCGGCGAACGCCACCCGGCCGTCCAGGACCTCGGCGCCCGCGCCGAGCAGGCCACGGTTGGCGGCCAGCGCGAAACCGTTGCGGAACAGGTGCATCGAGATCGCCTCGGAGGAGGTGACCCGCCGCTGCAGTTGGAACTGCTTGCCCAGCCCGAGGCATGCCTGCGCGGCGGCCTTCGGGTCGACGGCAACCGGCCCGGCCGCGACCAGGTAGTCGGCGACCACCGCGTAGGACTCGACGAACGAGCGCAGTGTGCGTTGCGCGACCAACGGTCCGCGCTCGGCCAGCTCGGCACCGATGTCCTCGAGCTTCTCCCAGCGGGCCTCGTCGGGCTCGATGCGGCGCAGTTCGGCCTGCAGCTCCTGGCGAAACTCGTCCTTCTCGCTGAAGAAGAACTCGAACTTCAACAGGTCGCGCAACCGCATCGCCTCGCGCCACGCCCCGATCATGCCGCCGCCGGTTGCCGAGACGTGCAGGAACGCCAGCTCCAGGATCGCCCGGGCGACGAAGATGTGCACGGTCGCGTTGCGGTAGAACGCGGCGATCAGCTCCTGATCCGGGCCGATCCGGTAAACCGTCTGCGGACCGCCGCCGTAGCACTCGACCACGTCGGAGTCGACGAGCTTGGTCAGCGTGGCCAGCACGCCGGCGTCGGTGGCCAGCTCGCGGGTGGCGCCGTCGACCAGGGTGTCGCGGGACAACGCGAACTCCAGGATCGGCGCGACCACCGCCCGGACCTCGGGCAGCGTGAGCGCCCGGTCGCCGGCCCCGAGCAGCGCGAAGGTGACCAGCGCCGGCGCGGTGACCATGGTGGCCAGGTTGATCCGGGTGCAGACCTCGAACGCGACCTTGCTGCGGGCCAACCGGGACCGGGCCGCGAGCTGCTTGGCGTCGGTCGGCACGCCGTTCTCGCCGACCAGGTAGGTCGCCAGCGCGTCGCGCAGGTTGATCGGCTCACCGAAGCGGACGTGGACCTCGCCGAGGTGTCCCTGGCGCTGCTGCTTGACGAAGTGCGCCAGCCAGCGGATCCCCTCCACCTGTTTGACCGCACCGCGGGACTCCGCGGTGGTCTCCTCGGCCTCGTGCAGCAGGTCGTAGACGATCGCGGTCGGGACCAGCAGGACGTCGCCCAGTCCCTGCTCCTCTACGGCGTCGCACAGGTAGTTCAGCAGCCCCATCATCGGCGGCAGCAGCTTTCCGGTGCGCGATCTGGTGCCCTCGACGTAGAACTCCAGGTTGAACCGCTTGGCCGCCAGGAACCCGAGGTAGCGGGCGAGCACGAAGCGGTACACCGCGTTGTCGCGGAAGCTGCGCCGGATGCCGACCGCGCCGATGCGCTTGAACAGCGGGGTCAACGGCCAGAACATCATGTTGATGCCGCCGAGCACATGGTTGTGCGGAAGCCCGTTCTCGTAGGTGATCGAGGCCATCACGTACGGGTCGAGATTCGACTTGTGCGTGGGCAGGAACACCATCGGGTGACGGGTACTCAGTTCGCGCAGCCGGGCCAGCTGCTCACGGTCGACGTCGAGGTCGTAGGACCGCGAGTGCAGTGAGCGCGCCCAGGCCGCCCAGACGTCGATCGCCCAGCGCCGCTCGGCGCTGGCCATCTCGCCCAGGTAGACCTTGCAGTCGGCCAGCACCGACTCCGGGCTGCGGCCGATCTGCCCGGCCAGTTCCTCCGCGTGCTCGATGAAGTCCCGGTTGTTGAGCAGTTCTTCCACGATCCCCAGTGGGGCGCGGAATCGGTCGCCGAGCAGGCGCCGCTCAGCCATGCCCAGCACGATGTGGGCCTGCCGGTCGACGAACGCGGCGAACGCCGCAGCCGAGTCCAGGTTCAGCGCTTTCGGGTCGAGCTCCCGCTCGGTCCACCGGGTGCGCAGTTCCGCGCGGGTGGCCGGGGCCCCGATCAACAGCCGGGCGCTGTCCGGATCGCGGGCCAGCGCCCGGGACTGGCCGCGGTCGCGCAGCGCGCCCGGTTGCGGCAACCGTATCCGGGCCAGCGCCGAACGCACCCCGGCCTGCGGGTCGCGCTCGAGCTCCACCGTCCAATGCACGCGGACCGGCACGATCGCCGCCGATTCGCCGGCTGCGGCCACCGCCGCCGGCGCGGAGGAGTGCACCGGTGCGCCCACCGACTCCGCCCAGCGCCGGATCAGCGCGGCCTCCACGTCGGTGTCGGCCTTGGCCAGCACGACCATCGCAGAGGCCGGCGGCCAGGCGATGCCCACCGGCTCGACCACCCGCGGCATTGGCACCGCGCTCATCAGCAGACCGAACCGGGGGCGTCGGTCATCGGCCCAGTGCGATGATCTCGTCGAAGCCCTGCCGCATGCAGTCCAGCAGCAGGTCCGGGTCCGGCACGGCGTCGTGGTCGGTCGCGAAGGTCAGGCAGCACGTCCCCGCGTGGGTCAGCATCACCGCCATGATCGCGCAGCCGGGCACCGGGCCGAACGGGAACATCCGCTCGATGTGCGCCCCGGCCAGGTAGGCCGGACGGTTCAGCCCGGGGATGTTCGAAGCCTGCAGCGCGGTCTTGTCCGCGATGCCCAACGTCATCGGGCCGAGCACCCCGATCGGCAGCCGGGAGGTGAGCGGGGCGGTCGCGGCCAGGAAGTCCAGGGCCGGTTCGCTCCGGGCCGCGCGGACCCGCTCGCCGATCAGTGTGATCCGCCGCAGCGGGTCGGGCTCGCCGACCGGCGCGGCGACGTACGCGCCGGCGAACTTGTTCCCGCCGGCCGCCTCGTCAGCCTTGCGGGTGCTCACCGGGATGGCGATCGGGACGTCGCCGACCGGGGCTCCGTGCTTCGCGTGGTAGTGCCCCAGACCGCCGAGCAGTCCGGCCAGGTACACGTCGTTGAGACTCGCGCCGGCGGCCTTCGCGGCCGTGCGCAGGTCGGTCAGCGGGAAGTCCAGGACCCGCAGCCGGCGAGCCAATCCGCGTCGGCTCAGCAACGGCGACGGGTTGCCCGGGACCGCCAGCACCCGGCGCAGCGAACGGAGGTAGGCCAACGCCGAGTTCGGGTGCCGCAGCGCCGCAACGGCGACTCGCCCACCCTCCACGACGAGATCCGTGACCGCGCGCACCGAGTCGACCGGCTCGCGCAGCGGGGTGGCCGCCGAGATCGTCGGCAGCACCGGCTCGTCGGACTCCTCCGGCCCCGCGGGCAGCAGCATGTTGAACAGGGCCACCCCGGAAGCGCCGTCGGTGATCGCGTGATGGAGCTTGAGCAGGTAGCCGGCCTTGCCGTCGGGCAGGCCCTCGACCAGCATCGCCTGCCACAGCGGCCGGGCCGGGTCGAAGGGCGCCATGTGCAACGCCGCGGCCAGGTCCAGGAGCCCCTCCTCGCCGCTGCCGGCGGGCAACTGACACCGCGTCAGGTGGTAGGCCAGGTCGACGTCGGTCTGCTGCCAGCGCGGCCGGGCCAGCCGCAGCGGGTCGTCCACGACGCGCTGCCGGAAGCGCGGCACCGCCCCCACGTGCGTGGCGTGCACGGCGACCAACCGGTCCCAGTCGGGGGCGCGGTCCAGAATGTTCAGCAGGAGGACGTCGGACCGCAGCCGGGCCTCGGCCTCGGCCCGCCACATCAACGCCTCGGTGTCGGAGAGTTCATGCCCGGCCGACCAGGCCGCCAGAGCGGCCGCGTCCGGGGACACCGATTGCTGACGGGTCGTCACTTCTGTCCTCCTGCCAATCCGAGCACCTCGTCGAGGGACTCCTGCATGCAGCTGTTCAGTAGATCCGGGTCCGGCACCGCCTGGTTGTCGGTGGTCACGCCGATGCAGCAGATGCCTTCGTGGGTCGCGAGAGTGGCCATCATCGCCGAGCCGGGGACGGGACCGAACGGGTACATCCGCTCGAGATGGGCACCGGCCAGGTAGGCCGGGCGGGTCAGGCCGGGGAAGTTCGAGGCCTGGATGTCCAGGGCGTTGGACACCCGCAGCGTGATCGCGGTGACCAGTTGTGCGGGCAGCCGCGAGAGCAGACCCGCCGACTCACCGAGGTAGTCCAATGCCGGCTCGGTACGCACGGCACGCACCCGCTCGCCGACGAGCGCGATGCGTCGCGCCGGGTCCGGTTCGCCGGCCGGCCCGGCGATGTAGGCGCCGGCGAATTTGTTGCCCCCGGCCGGGTCTCCGGCCACCCGCAGGCTGACCGGCAGAGCGGTCGGGATGTCTCCGATCACCGAGCCGTGCTTCGCGTGGTAGCTGCCCAGCCCACCCAGCATCGCGGCCAGGTACGCGTCGTTGAGGCTGCCCCCGGCAGCTTTCCCGGCCGCCTTCAGATCGGACAGCGGGCACTCCAGCGTCCGGACCCGACGGGCCAGGCCACGATTGGCCAGCAACGGCGAGGACGTCCCGGGCAGTTTCAGCACCCGGCCGAGGGACTGCACATAGTCGACCACCGACCCGGGCCGGCTCAGCAGCCGTCCGGTCATCCCGCTCACAGTGCGAGCCGCGCCCAGGGTCGCGTCGACCGAGTCGCGCACGATCGCCAGCCGGTCGGACTCGGCCGGCTCGTCCGGGCGGGCGGGGACGCCGTAGCGCTGCGGATCGTCGGCAGGCTCGGGTCCGCGGGCGAACAGGATGTCGAAGAGCTGCATGAACCCGGTGGCGTCGGCCAGTGCGTGATGCAGCTTGATCAGGTAGGCCGCCTTGCCGCCGGGCAGGCCCTCGACCAACACCGCCTGCCAGACCGGCCGGGCGGTGTCGAACGGCGCCATGTGCAGTCCGGCCGCGATATCGAGCGCCCCGGCCATCCCCGTGCCGTCCGGCAGTCGCACCCGGGTCAGGTGGTAGGCAAGGTCGGAATCGGTGTCGACCCAAGCCGGTGTCCGGAGCCGCAGCGGGTCGTCGACGACCCGCTGCCGCAGGCGCGGCACCGTCTCGATGGCCCAGGCGTGGGTGGCAACCACGCGGTCCCAGTCCGGGGTCCGGTCGAGCACCGCGAGCATGATGCCGTCCGAGCGCAGCCGGGCGTCGGCCTCGATGCGCCACATCAGCGCCTCGAAGTCGCTCATCCGCGGGGCGGCCGACCACAGCGCGCCGGCGTCGTGGTGGTCGGTCATCGGGCCCGGCCTTGCAACCAGGCCACCAGTTCGCCGATGACCGCGGCCTGGATGGGCTCGTTGTAGATCTCGTGGAACAGCCCCGGCCACAGCCGGGCCGTCACGTCGGCCGAGGACACCCCGGACACGATCACGCCCAGGGCCCGCGACGGGACCAGCCCGTCGGCGCTGCCGTGCATCACCTGGACCGGCAGGGTCAGTTCCGCCAAGCCGGCGATCAGTTTCTCGGAGTCGGCCAGGATGCCCAACGTGGTCCGCGACGGCGGCCCGTGGTGGACCAACGGGTCGGTCCGGTAGGCCTCGACGACGGCCGGGTCGCTGGACACGGCCGGCGACAGGTCGAGTTCGGGAATCTCCGGCAGGGCAACCAACGCGAGCAATTCGGGCGGGAACACGATCGCGGCGCCGGACAAGGACAGCCCGGCCAACCGCTCCTGGTGCGCCTGGGCGTAGGCCAGCGCGATCGCCCCGCCCATCGAGTGCCCGAGCAGGAAAACCGGCCGCTGCCCGGCGGCGGCGAGGTCGACCAGCAGGTCCAGGTCGGCGACGACGTCGGCCATCGAGTCGATGTTCCCGCGCTCGCCGGCCGACCGGCCGTGGCCGCGGTGGTCGACCGCCCAGACGTCGTAGCCGGCCGCAACCAGCGCGGTCGCGACGTGGGCGTACCGGCCGCTGTGCTCGGCGTAGCCGTGGGCGATCACGACGTCGGCCCGGGGATTCTGGGTGTGCCACGAGCGGAAGAAGAGTCGCCCGTCCGCGAGGCTGCCCTCGTTGTGATTCACAGAGGTTCCTCCGGACACAGGTCACCGGTGGTTCGGAACCCCCAAGTTACGGCCAACCGGGCCGCATGGCCATTCCGGGATCACGGCCCGACAAGCTGGGTGTGAGGCCGCCCCTCAGCGCGAGGTGCGCGCCTTCGCGACCACCTCGAGCATGTGCGGGACGGTGCACAGCTTGACCCGCGGCCGCCCGCCGGCCTCCCCGGAGGCGGTCTCGTGCCGGTCGATGGCACGCCAGTCGAGTTCCTCGACCACGTCCGGGCAGCGCGAACGGACCCAGTCGGCCAAGCCGGCGATGTGGGCCGCGTCGCGGTCCGGCCGCCCGGCCAGGTCGGCCAGCACGGCCTCGGCCGTCTGCTGCCCGTCCTTGCGGTTGGTCCCGATCACGCCGCTGGGGCCGCGCTTTATCCAGCCGGTGACGTACTCCCGCTCGCCCCCGGTGACCCGGCCGCCCTCGTTCGGGATGATGCCGCGCCTCTCGTCGAACACCACGTCGGGCAGGGCCACGCCGCGGTACCCGACAGCACGCACGACCACGCCGGCCGGCAGCGTCTCGCGGGTGCCGTTGTCGCGGGCCTTGACGCTGCCGTCCTCGGCAGTGACCAGGTCGTTGCCGCCCAGCACCACCTCGGTGACCCGGCCGTTCTCATCGGAGTGGATCTCGATCGGCGAGCTCGCGAACCGCAGCACGAGGCGCCGGGGCCGGCCGCTCGGCGGGTGGTCGTTGACCAGTCGACGCATCGCCTCGAGGTTCGTGCGTACCGTGTGCGGGGCCCCTTTCATGGTCTCGGCGTCCAGGCCCTCGAGGACGGCAGGGTCCAGCACGCAGTCGACGCCGTCCAGCTCGCCGAGCTCACGCAGTTCGACGGTGGTGAACGCGCCTTGCACAGGGCCACGGCGGGCGACGACCACGACCTCGCGGACCTTCGAGGCGCGCAACGTGGTCAGCGCGTGGTCGGCGATGTCGGTGCCCGCGAGCACCTCGGTGTCGGTGACGAGGATCCGGGCCACGTCGAGCGCGACGTTGCCTGCACCGATCACCACGACCCGCTCGGTGTCGAGGTCCACCGTGAAGTCGCGGAAGTCCGGGTGGGCGTTGTACCAGCCGACGAAGTCGGTCGCGGCGACGCTGCCGGGCAGGTCCTCACCAGGGATTCCGAGGTGGTTGTCGCTCTTCGCCCCGACCGCGTACACCACTGCGTCGTAACGCTCGAGCAGGTCGGCCCGGGAGACGTCACGGCCGAACTCGACGTTCCCGAAGTACCGGAAACGTTCGTGGTCGGCGGTCTTGGCGAACGTCGCGCCCACGTTCTTGATCTTCGGGTGGTCGGGGGCGACCCCGGACCGGACCAGGCCCCACGGAGTCGGCAACTTCTCGTACACGTCGACGTGGACCAACGGCTCGTCCGACCGCAACAGGACCGTTGCGGCGTAGAACGCTGCCGGGCCGGAACCGACAACTGCTACGCAGGCTGTACTCATGCGGTTGCCTCGCTGCGTCCGTACTGCTGTCCGGGGGGTTGCCGCACGACCCTATTCGGTCGGCTCCCCGGCGCTTTCAGGCCCCGAGGTGGAACGCGGCAAGTCGGCGCGGCTCCCCGACCGCGCAGCCCAGCCGGTTCAGCCCGAGCACGTCCTCGGACAGTGCGAGCATCGAGCAGTCGGTCATCGGCGCGATCACGGCGACATGCTTGGTGGTGGGGGAGAGGACCAGGGCCGGGATGTGGTTGCTGGTGCTGTCGCCCTCGTCCCAGTCGATCATCACGACCAGCCGCCCGGCCCTGTAGTCCGGCGAGGCGAACACGGCCGGGAGCACGTTGTGCAGCCAGGTGTCGCCCTCGGTCACCATGTTCCCGGCCGGACAGTTCGTGGCGCCGTGCATGTCGTCGCACAGGTTCGGCACGAGCATCGAGTACGCGGGCAGGTTGCCGCTGCTCAGGTCGGTGTGGAACGCGCCGGAGCTCATCGCCCCCATCGGGACGGCGGAGGTGGCGCACTGGCTGCGCAGCCCGGTGTAGTAGGTCGCCGGGACGTGTCGCACGGCGTAGTCGCCGCTGTTGGTCAGGTCGCAGTTGCTCGGCATCGACTCGGCGTAGGTGCGCCACGTTCGGCCGCTGCCGGTCACCTCGGCGAAGATGCTGCTGCTCGGGTCGGGATGGGCCGACGGTGGATTGTCGTCGCAGATGCCACGGCGGTCGCCGCTGGTCAGCAACAGGTACGAGGCCAGCGACGTGCACTGCACCGGGTAACCGGCGTCGAACGCGGTAGCGGTGCCGTACTGCTGGGACAACGAGGTCAGGTACGGGGCCTTCGCGGAGCTCAGCACGGCTCCGTAGGTCTCGTTCTCCTCCATCACGACCAGCACCTTCTGGTACGGGTCGGCGACCGACGAGCCGGCCGAGGCCTGGTTGGACGATGCAGCCTGGGCCGGCGCCGTGCTCGCCGCCGCCGAGGAGCCGGACTGCGCCGCGGAGCAACCGGCGAGCCCGGCGCCGATCAGGCTGAGCGCCCCCACCGTGGTCAGCACACGCTTGGTCGCGCGCGACAGCGGTTTGGGTCCGCGGTCCCGTCGACCAGGCGTCGGCATCGTGTCGATCGTGCGGCGGCCCATGACCGACCCTCCTCGCGCCTGGTGCCCCCCGGACCCGGCTGTGCTCGAGTGTGGGGCTCGGACCTTGGAGTGGGTGGATCTTAACAAGTTCCTAGCTATTGGTCCGTTGGACGAAGCTTCGCGCCTCGCCGATCCGCCCGGGGCACGTGCCATACCGTTACCCGGTGACCGAGACCGCGGAGCCCGCCGCCACGGCTCCCCAGGAGCCCGGGCCGGCGCACGGTCCGCACGCCCCGTGGGGCGACGGGCACCCGGAACGCGCGGACAAGTTGATCCTCAGCCTGATGGTGTTCATGGGGTTCTACTACCTCGGGACCATGTTTCTGGTCGGTCCGCTGGTCGGGCGGCACCCGGTGTGGCTGGCGCTGATCCGCGGTTCGACGTCCGCGGTCATCACGCTCGGGGCACTGGCCGGGACCGGGCACGGGTCGATGCTGGTCGCGATCTTCGCCGGGCTGCCCGGGACGATGCTGTTCGACTGGGTGTACTGGTGGGCCGGGCGTCGCTGGGGCGAGAATGCGCTGCGCATGGCCTTTCGGGGCCGCAAGGCCGAGCGTCGGATCGAGTTGGCCAAACGCCTCGGCGGTCGGTACGGCCCACTGCTGGTGGTCACGGCCTACATCGGGCCGATTCCCATGCAGCTGATCACTGTCGCGGTCGCCATGGCCGGAATGTCCCTGCCGGTCTTCCTGATCCTGGACGCGATCGGTGCGCTCATCTGGCTCGGGCTGTGGGCCGGGCTGGGCTACTGGATCGGTGAGGACGCGGTCCACGTCGCGGACGCGGTCTCGCACTATTCGCTGCAGGTCACCATCGGCCTGGTGGTACTGGTGGTCCTGCGTCAGAGCTGGGCCCGCAAGCGTGCCGGTGCCCCCGCCGGGGGACCCCGGCGGGAGCGCCGCTGACGCTGAGTCAGAAAGGGCGACAGAGTCGCGGCGTCAGATGATGCGGGTCGAGTCCAGGAACTTCGCGCCGAGTTCGTCGTCGCCCTTGATGTTGACCCCGGACTCGCGCCACGGCGCGCGGCCGGTGCCCCACACCCCGAACGTCGCCGCGTCGCCGGAGATCGCCGCGGCCGCCTGACCGGCCGCGCCCTCGGTGACCCGGACCCGGCCGTTCTTGCCGCCCGGCCCGACGGTCCAGACGCTGCCGCCCGGGCCGACCAGGTCCAGCTCCACCGGGCCGGTCAACCACGACAGCCGGTCGCCGGACATCGCGGGCAGGCCGAGCATCATCCACTCAGTTCCTACCGTGACCATGTTGGCGTCCGGTTGTGGCGCGGGCCGGCCGATGGCGCCGGCGATGTCGTGGGTGACGTGCAGGGTGTGGTCGAAGACGAACGCGCTCGTGAGGATCGCCGCCGGGTAGGTGCCGACCTCGGCCACCTTGATCGGCAACGCCCGCAGGGGTGGCGCCTGCAACGCCTTGGCCATGGGCCGGAACCGCTTGCCCCACACCGCGTACTCGGTCAGCACCCGCGAACCTGGCCACTCCTGGCGCTTGGCCACGTCGGCGTTGTTGGCCGCCTCGATGTCCTTGCCCAGCATCAGCTTGATGAACCACGGCGTGAACGCACCGTGGTACGCCGCACCCATGTGCGAGACCACGTCCTTGACCGTCCAGCCGGGGCAACGGCTCGGCGTGGCCCACTCCTCGGCGGTCAGCGCGGACAGGTAGGCGACGTTGGCCTCGTGGCCGGCGGCCAGTGCGGCCACCCGATCGGCAGACATCGGAGAACTCCCGGGATCAGTTGTGCGAGAAGGATTTGGCCAAGCCCTTGAGGTAGATCGCGGCGACTGCCTCCATACCCGCGTGGAAGGCAGGCAGCGCCTTGGTCTTCACCAGCTTCGTGCTCGGCGGCTCGTAGCGGTAGGTGAACTGCAGCGTGTGGGGGATGCCGTCCTCGCCAGGGGTGAAGAGGTAGTCGGTGTTCGCGTCGGCATGCCCCGTCGGCCAGGTCACGCGCTGGGTGGTGGTGAACCGCACCGAGCCGTCGGACCGTTCCTCCACCTCACCGAGCTTCTCGTCGATCTCGATGTCCACGAAGGCCGCGCCGCTCAGGTTCATCCCGACCGTGTAGATCAGCGTGTAGCCACTCTCGTAGCTGGGCACCGCTCCCGGCCAGTTCTCGCGGGACCGCATGGTCCTGCAGTACTCCACCAGCGACTTGACGTCGCCGTCGAACGTTCGGGTCGCCACGACCGTCTCCATGTCCGCCTCCTGGGCGTTCCTGCTGTGTCTGATCTGACTGTGTCTGATCTGACTGATAGTCAGTTGATCGTGCGTCCGTGTCCGGCCCAGAACGGGGCCCGCAGGTCGCGCTTGAGCACCTTCATCGCGGCCGACAGCGGCAGGGGTTCGCTGCGCAGGTCGATCGAACGCGGCACCTTGTAGCCGGAGATCGTCGTGCGGGCATGGGTGATCAGGTCCTCGGCGGTGACCTCGTGGCCGGGCCGGATCACGCAGATCGCATGCACCGCCTCGCCCCACACCTCGTGCGGGATGCCGATCACGGCGACCTGGAGCACCGCCGGGTGGGTGCAGATCGCGTTCTCCACCTCGACGGAGTAGACGTTCTCCCCGCCGGAGATGATCATGTCCTTGGCCCGGTCGACCAGGAAGAGGTAGCCCTCCTCGTCGAGGTAGCCGACGTCGCCGCTGTAGTACCAGCCCTCGCGCAGGGCCTTGGCGGTCTCCTCCGGCTTGTTCAGGTAGCCGGTCATGAAGTTGCCGGCTCGGGCGCAGACCTCTCCGGGTTCGCCGACCGGTAGCGGGTTGCCGTCCTCGCCGCGGATCTCGAGCTGCACGCCCGGGACCGCGCGGCCGCACGAGCCCAGCCGCTTTCCCTTACGGTGCTCGGAATCCGGCAGCACGGTGAGCACCGTGCAGCACTCGGTCATGCCGTAGCCCTGCACGATCTCGCAGTCCGGCAACAGTTCCAGCAGCTTGCCCAACAGGGCCCCGGGCATCGGCGAGGCGCCGTAGGTGATGCGACGCAGACTGGCCAACCGCTCGGGCCGGAAGTCCGCGGAGTTCACGATCATGCCGAGCATCGTGGGCACCAGCACCGTCGAGGACGGCCGGTAGGTCTCAGTGGCGACCAGCGAGGCCTCGGGGGAGAACATCGGCAGCACCACCATCGAGGTGCCGAACATCGGTGCGCCGACCAGGCCGATCATCGTGGCGCCGTGGAACATCGGGGTCTGCACCAATGTGGGCGCGGCGGTGTCCCAGGGCAGCACCATCGCCGCGTGGTACTGGTTCAGGACCTCGGCGCGGTGGGACAGGATCACGCCCTTGGGGTGCCCGGTCGTCCCGCCGGTGTACATCAGAACGGCAGGTGACTCCTCGTCAGGTTCGGCGGGGAGCCGCGGCTCAGCGGCCGCCAGCATCGCCTCGTAGCCGATGTCGGCCGGGCCCTCACCACTGGTCAGCACGACCCGCTTGAGCTGCGTGCGGTCGCGGATCGACTCGATCAACGGCGCGAACGTCGGGTCGACGAAACACACCGTGGTGCCGCTGTCGTTGAGGACGTAGACCAGTTCCTCCGCGGAGAACCGCAGGTTCAACGGGTTCATGATCGCCGCCCCGAGCAGGCAGCTGTGCCACAACTCCACGAACGGCAGGCTGTTCAGGCTCAACGTCGCGACCTGGTCGGACGCGGTCACGCCCAACTCGGTACGCATCGCGTAGGACAGGCGCGAGATCCGGTCCAGGTGCTCACCGAACCGGACCTCATGCCCGGTCGCGGCGTCGATGAAGCCGATCCGCTCGGCGTTGGCCTGCAGGCTGGGCAGCAGGGACCGGGTGAACACGAGTTCCTTCATCGCACCCTCCATTGGGTGGCCGGTGTTGACGCCCCGCGTATGAGTGTTGACGCCCCGCGTATGAGAGAGCCCCGCCAGATCATCGATGAGCGGAGGGAGGCTTGCCGAACCTTAGCTCTCCTGCAGCGCGGCGAGCACTGCGCCGATCTGGACCTGCTCGCCCTCCTTGACGTTGAGCGCCGCCACCGTGCCGTCCTGGGGGCTGCGGATGGTGTGCTCCATCTTCATCGCCTCCAGCACCAGCAGCGGCTGGCCGGCCTCCACGACGTCGCCGACGGCGACCAGGATCCGGACCACCGCGCCGGGCATCGGTGCGGTCAGCCCGCCGGTCGGCCCACCGGCGCCCGGCGCGGGCAGGGGGTCGAGCACGTGGAAGGTGGAGTGGCCCAGCGGGCTGTCGACGGCTGCCAGCCCGATCGTCTCGGCCGTCCGGTCGTCGGACAGATGGACCCGGTAACGCCGCCGGACGCCGCCGGCGGTGAGGTCGACGTTCGCCCCGTCGGCTCGGTGGATGGTCATCGGGACGCGTTCGTCGTCGATCTCCAGGACCGCGTCGGCCCCGGTCAGGTCGGACGCGACCTTGATGGTCTCGCCGTCGGCGGTCTTGAAAGTGACCGTCTCCAGCGTCGCCCGGTTGTTGCGCCACCCGCGCGGCACCGCGGGCTGCGGCAGCCCGGCGGGCCGGGCGCGGTGGTGCCGGGCGATCGCGGCCACGGCCGCATGGAGGCGTTGCGCGGTGGCGTCGCCGGCAGGATCCAACAGACCGGTGACGCGCTCCAGGAAGTCGGTGGTGGTGTCGCCGGCCAGGAACGCGTCGCTGCGCAGGATCGCGACCAGCAGGTCGCGGTTGGTCGTGACGCCGTGCAGTCGCGCCCGGCACAGGGCATCGGCCAGCAGCGCGGCCGCCCCGGCGCGGGTCGGCGCGTGCGCGATGACCTTGGCGATCATCGAGTCGTAGTAGGGACTGACGGTGCCGCCGTCGGTCAGCGCGGAGTCGACGCGCACGGAACCGCCGCCGCTGCGCGCCGGAGCGAACTGCGCGGCGGCGGCGATCTCGAACAGTTCGAAGGTGCCGGAGACCGGCAGGTACCCGGCGGCCGGGTCCTCGGCGCAGAGCCGGACCTCGATCGCGTGGCCGTTGATGTCCGGCGCGCACGCGGTGGCCGGCAGCGGTTGGCCCGCGGCGACGGCGAACTGCAGCGCCACCAGGTCCAACCCGGTGATGGCCTCGGTGACCGGGTGCTCCACCTGGAGCCGGGTGTTCATCTCCAGGAACGCGGCGGTGCCGTCGGTGCCCACGATGAACTCGACGGTGCCCGCGTTGCGGTAGCCGACGGCCTGCGCCGCCGCGACCGCGGCCTGGCACAGGTGCGCGCGAAGGTCGGCGTCGACGAAGGAGGAGGGCGCTTCCTCGACGATCTTCTGGTGCCGGCGCTGGATCGAGCACTCGCGTTCGAACAGCGCGACCGTGTTGCCGTGGTCGTCGGCGATCACCTGGATCTCGATGTGCCGCGACGGCGACAGGTAGCGCTCCAGGAACACCATCGGGTTGCCGAACGCCGACTCCGCCTCGCGCTGCGCCGAGGCGATCGCATCGGCGGCCTCGTCGGCCGAGGCGATGATCCGCATGCCGCGCCCGCCGCCACCGGCCGAGGCCTTGACGATCGCGGGCAGGCCCACGGCCGCCAGCGCGGTCGCGACGTCCACGGCGTTGCCGTCGCCTGGCAGGCCATAAGTACCGCCGCCACCCTCGGGCAGCGCCCGTCCGTCGGCGCCGATCGTGAAGCCGGCCAGTACCGGGACCCCGGCGGCGGCCATCATCCGCTTCGCGGTGACCTTGTCGCCCATGGCCGCGATGGCCTCCGGGGTCGGGCCGATGAACACCAGTCCGGCGTCGGCGACCGCCTGCGCGAACGCCGCGTTCTCGGACAGGAAGCCGTAGCCGGGGTGGATCGCGTCCGCGCCGACCCGGGCCGCAGCGTCCAGGATCAGGTCGCCGCGCAGGTAGGTCTGCCCGGGCGCGGTGCCCGGCAGTCGGACGGCCTCGTCGGCCTCGGCGACGAACAACGCGTCGGCATCGGCGTCGGAGTGCACGACCGCGGTGGCGATCCCGAGCGCGCGGGCGCCGTGGATGACCCGACGGGCGATCTCGCCGCGGTTGGCGACGAGAACCTTCTTGATCTGAGTAGGCATCAGGTGAGGGGCCCTTACATTCGGAAGACGCCGAAGCCGCGCCGGCCCTGCACCGGGTTGTTGTGCGCGGCGGACAGGGTGATGCCCAGCACGGTGCGGGTGTCGACGGGGTTGATGATCCCGTCGTCGTAGACCTTGCCGGACATGAAGAACGCGTGCGACTCGCGGTCGATCTGTGTCTCGATGGCCGCGGTGCGCGCGGCGTCCTTCTCCTCGTCGAACTCCTTGCCCGCGGCCGCGGCGGCGTCGCGGGCGACGATGGACAGCACACCGGCCAACTGCTGCGGACCCATCACGGCGATGCGCGAGTTCGGCCAGGTGAACAGGAACCGCGGGTCGTAGGCCCGTCCGCACATGCCGTAGTTCCCGGCTCCGAAGGAGGCCCCGATGAACACCGTGAAGTGCGGCACCGCCGAGTTGGCGACGGCGTTGATCATCTTCGCCCCGTCCTTGATGATCCCGCCCTGCTCGTAGGACTTGCCGACGATGTAGCCGGTGGTGTTCTGCAGGAAGATCAGCGGGGTGTCCGTCTGGTTGCACAACTGGATGAACTCGGTGGCCTTGTTGGCCTCCTCGCTGAAGATCACCCCCCGGGCGTTGGCCAGCACGCCGACCCGGTAGCCGTGCAGCATCCCCCAGCCGGTGACCAGCGACGAGCCGTAATCGGGCTTGTACTCGGAGAACTCGCTTGCGTCGAGCAGTCGGGCGAGCACCTCGTACACGCTGAACGGCACCCGTAGGTCTGCCGAGGCGATGCCGAGCAGTTCGGCCGGGTCGTAGAGCGGGTCCCGCACCACTTCTGCTGCCGGACCGAGCTTGCGCCAGTTCAGCGAGCGGACGATCTGCCGGCCGATCCGGATCGCGTCGCGTTCGTCGACGGCCATGTAGTCGGACAGGCCCGAGATGAAGGTGTGCATGCGGGCGCCGCCGAGTTCCTCGTCGGTGGCGACCTCCCCGGTGGCCATCTTCACCAGCGGCGGGCCGCCGAGGAACACCTTGGACTGCCCGTCGATCATCACGGCGTAGTCGCACATGCCTGGCACGTACGCCCCGCCGGCCGTGGAGTTGCCGAACACCAGCGCGATCGTCGGGATCCCCGCGGCGGACAAGCGGGTCAGGTCACGGAACAACTGCCCGGCGGGCACGAACAGGTCGGCCTGCGTGGGCAGATCCGCGCCGCCGGATTCCACCAGGTTCATCACCGGCAGGCGGTTCTGCTTCGCGATGTCCAGCGCGCGCAGCATCTTGCGCCACGTGTAGGGGTTCGAGGTGCCGCCTTTGACGGTGCCGTCGTTGGCGATAAACATGCACTCGACGCCCTCGACGACGCCGATCCCGGTGACCACGCTGGCACCGACCGTGAAATCTGTGCCCCAGGCGGCCAGCGACGACAACTCCAGGAAAGCCGCACCCGGGTCGACCAACAGGTCGATCCGTTCGCGGACCGTCATCCGGCCGCGCTCGCGATGGCGAGCCATGTAGGCCGCACCACCGCCGGCCCGGGCCAGCGCCAACTGCTCGTCGAGCAGCTTCAGCATGCCCTCGTTGTGGGCGAGGTTGTTCCGGTACTCGTCACCGTGGACGTCGAGTTCAGACCGCAGGGTCGGCAAGAGCGGCCTCCGGGGAGTTGACATGCGCTCTGCACAACGGTCGTCCGGGGCGGTTCACGGGTGCTCCCGGCGAGTTCCGCATCGCGTACCGGGATCGCGGATCGGCCCCGGTAGGTTTATGGACATTAACACGACAGGTCGCCGGCTGTCCACGTTGCGGTTGTCCGGATCGCGGACACCTGCGGGTCAGGACTTGGGATCCGATCGCATCGTGCGCATCCGCTCGGCCCGACCGGTGGCCGGCTCCAACGGCTCCACCGGAGTCTCGAGCAGCACGTGCAGCGCCATCGCGGTCAGCAGTGGTTCCTGCTCCGCGCGGGTGAGCTTGTTCGTGAACTCGGTCGCGGACTGGATCAGCGAGATCGCGCCCTGGCACATCGTCCGGATCTGCTCGATGTCCAGCACCGGCCGTAGCTGGTTCAGCGCGCGGACCCATTCCTCGGTGTAGAGCCGCTGCAGGTAACGCAGGCGGTGCCGGTCCGACTCGGGCAGGCTGCGGAACTCGGTCCGCCAGGTGACGATGTCCGCGGAGTGGTCGAACACGAATTTCACGTGGTTGCCAATGATGGCCCCGAGTGCGGTGCGGGCGTCCGGGATGGCGCGCGCGAGGTCGCCCACCTCCTGGAGGTGGGTGGTGATGGCGTCGTCGAGGATCGCCACCAGCACCGCCTCCTTGCTGGGGTAGTGCCGGTAGAAGGCCGGCCCGGTCAGCCCGAGTGCGCCGCTGATGTCGTTGATCCCGACGGCGTGGTAGCCGTGCTGGGCGAACAGTCGTGCCGCGGCCGCGATCAGCTCCCGCTGCCTTGGCGTGCGGGAGTCGTTCCCGGTCGCGAGCGTCATCGGCGGTCTCCTTCCGCGGGCCCGGGGCGGCCCAAGGCGTCCCGGCGTGACCGACGTGACTGAACGCTAACGATGCGGCGCCGGCGCCGGTTTGTCGATACCCGCCCCCAGGGTATGGTCGCCGTGGTGCGCAGCGGCGAACCTGCGGTTCTTGACACGGCCAGTTTGTCGTCGTTAACGTCCGAACGACGTCGCGCCGGGATTCCGGTGGGCGGAACACATCGCGTGGCGACCGCCTGCGGCGCCAACCGAGGAGGCAGCCGATGAGCGCCAACAAGTCGGACTCGATCGTCATCGCCAACTGCGGCGGCTTCTGGGGCGACGACCCGACTGCCGCGCGCCGGCAGGTCGAGGGCGGGCCCATCGACTACCTGGTCATGGACTATCTCGCCGAGGTCACCATGGCGATCCTGCAGAAGCAGCGCGCCCGGAAGCCTGAACTCGGTTATGCCGGCGACTTCCTGACCCAGATGCGCGACGTGCTCGTCCCGTGCATGGAGCGCGGCGTCACGGTCATCACCAACGCCGGCGGGGTCAACCCGCACGCCTGCGCGGCCGCGCTCGAGGCGCTGGCGGCCGAGCTCGGCGTCGCCGCGGCGGTCAAGGTCGGCGTGGTCTCCGGCGACGACCTGTTCGGCGACCTGGACGGGATCGTCGCGGGCGGTCAGGCGCTGACCAACCTTGAGACCGGCCGGCCGCTGACCGAGGTACGCGACTCGGTGCTGGCCGCCAACGTCTACCTGGGCGCGCCGGGGATCGTGCGGGCCCTGGAGCTCGGCGCGAACGTCATCGTCGCGGGCCGGGTCACCGACACCTCGGTGACGCTGGCGCCGATGATGCACCACTTCGGCTGGGCCCCGGACGACTGGGACAAGCTCGCCGCGGGCGTCGTCGCCGGGCACATCATCGAGTGCGGCTGCCAGTGCACCGGTGGCAACTTCACCGACTGGCACAAGGTGCCCAGCCACGTGAACATGGGCTACCCGCTGATCGAGGCCCACGCCGACGGCAGCTTCGTGGTCACCAAGCACCCCGGCACCGGTGGCCTGGTCAGCGTCCACACCGTCAGCGAGCAGTTGCTCTACGAGATGGGTGCCCCGGGCTACCTCTCCCCGGACTGTGTCGCGCGCTTCGACTCGGTCCAGCTGACCCAGCAGGGCCCGGACCGGGTGCACGTGTCCGGGATCGTCGGCAGTCCGCCGCCGGAGAGGCTGAAGGTCGCGATCAGCGTCGCCGACGGCTACCGCGCCGTGGGCCGGTTGCTGGTCGCCGGGCCGGACACGCTGCGCAAGGCGCGCAAGGCAGCGGAGATCATCTGGAACCTGGCCGGCGGGACCGAGCACTACGAGGCCACCTGCACCTCGTTCATCGGCTGGGACGCCGCCCACCCGCCCCTGGGCAGCGAGGAGCCGAGCGAGGTGCTCGTTCACCTTGCGGTCCGCGACCAAGACCGCAAGAAGATCGACCGCGACTTCGCACCGATGGTCGTCGGCTCGATGCTGCAGTCGATGCCGGGCATGACCGTGCCGGCCGAGCAGGGCCGCCCGCGGGTCGCCGACGTCGTCGCGCACTGGCCGGCGTTGATCAGCCGGGATGTCCTGTCCCCGAGTGTGACGGTGGGTCAGGTGACCGAGCCGGTCACGGCCGGTGCGGCCGCGACCGTCGACCCGGCGCAGATCTCCGGGGTGGCGGCCGGCTCCGACGCCATCGCCGCGTACGCACCGGACGACTCGGCACCGGTGACCGTGCCGCTGCTGCGGCTGTGCCTGGGCCGGTCGGGCGACAAGGGCGACACCGCCAACGTCGGCATCATCGCCCGCAGCCCGCAGATCTTCTCCTGGCTGATCCAGTACCTCTCGGCCGACATGGTCAAGTCGCACTTCAAGGAGATCTGCCACGGGCCGGTCGAGCGCCATCCGTTGCCGAACCTGCTCGCGGTGAACTTCCTGCTGCACAACAGCCTCGGCGGCGGCGGCACCTCGTCGCTGATCTTCGACGCGCAGGGCAAGACCTACTCGCAGTACCTGCTGAGCATGGAGGTCACCGTGCCCTCGTCGTTGGTGGCCACCGCCGGCTGAGAGGGGCGCCGTGAGCGAGCCTGCGAGTGAACCAATGTCACAGTGCCCGCCACTTCCCGACCCGCACCGCAGCACGATGGTGCACCCGTGAGCGGCCTGCGGGACCGGTTGCGGGCGCAGGCCGCTCAGTCGCGCCGGCGGATCGTGTTGGCCGAGTCTGCCGACCCACGCGTGCGGACGGCCGCCGAGATTCTCTCCGGCGACGGGTTGGTCGAGCCGGTGTTGCCGGACGAGGACCTGATCGCGCGCCACCGTGACGATCTGATGCAGCGTTACGTGACGGCCCGTCGGGCCAAGGGAGTCGAGCCGAGCGCGCAGGAGTTGGCCGGGGTGTTGCGCGACCCGCCCACGGTGGGTGCGCTGCTGGTCTCCCTCGGGCACGCCGACGGCTGCGTGGCCGGCGCGGTGGCCACCACGGCGGCCACGGTTCGCGCCGCTCTGCGGATCATCGGGACGGCGCCCGGCGTCGAAACCGTCTCCAGCTTTTTCCTCATGGACTGTCCGCACGCCGAGGGTGGCCCGCGGGCGATGATCTTCAGCGATTGTGCGGTGGTGCCGGATCCGGACGTGACCGCGCTTGCCGACATCGCGATCGCCGCCGCGGCCGGCGCCGAGGCCTTCCTCGGCGAGCCGGCCCGGGTGGCGATGCTCAGCTTCTCCACCCACGGCAGTGCCCGCCACGCCCACGCGGACAAGGTGATCGCGGCCACCGCGGAGGTCCGGCGCCGCCGGCCGGACCTGTGCGTGGACGGCGAACTGCAGGCCGACACCGCGCTGGTCGAAGCGGTCGCCGCGAGCAAGGCACCCGGCGGTTCCGTCGGCGGTCGGGCCAACGTGCTCGTCTTCCCCGACCTGGACGCGGGCAACATCGGCTACAAACTCATCGCCCGCCTCGGCTCGGCGGTCGCGATCGGGCCGATCCTGCAGGGCCTCGCGCTGCCGATGAACGACCTGTCCCGCGGCGCCGGCGTCGGCGACATCGTCGACGTCGCCTGCATCACCGCGATCCAGGCGGGGCCTGGCGTCGCCGGCGCAAGCGCCCCATCCGCGTCTCTTGCGCATCCCAGTACGCCCGAGGTACGTTAACCATCATAAACGTCATGACCGACGTGAGCCGGTTGTGGGTGTGCAGTGCTGGACCGTCGGACTGCTGTGCGGCCTCCCTGGGTGTCAAAGGCGACGTGAGCGAGGGGTAACTCGACAATGCATTACAACTTCGGAATTCAGTGGCTGAAGGCCTTCCGGGCGAGCCCGGAGGCGGTTTGCGCGTTGTACAACAAGGACGGCTTCGTGTTCGAGGACGTCATGCTCGATCAGCACGAGATCACCGACTACGAGGACCTGCTGCGCAACTTCGCGCCGTACGCCAACAAGGACCCCGACGCCGGGATCGGTATCCACAACTTCCGCATCCGGTCCTACATCGGCGACCGCCACTCGGGCCTGCTGCGCTGGGAGTGGTATCCCGAGCACGCCGCGATGTTCCTCGGCCTCGACGTCGCCGGTAAGCCGTTCGGCACCCAGGGCCACACGTTCCACCAGTACAACGAGGCGGGCCTGATCGTCCGTGAGTCCTCCTGGTGGGACGCCTCGGCGATCCTGCGCGCCGTCGGCCCGGTCAGCCCGACCAAGAGCCTTACCGGCAAGACCTCGATCGCCTCGGCCGAGGGCGGGGTCTACCGCAAGGCCGCCTCGGGCGCGGAGCACGCGCAGAACTGGTGCGCCGCGTTCGGCAGCGACGTCGCGGCGTTGCGCGCGCTGTACTCGGATTTCTTCACCCTCGAGCACACGATGGTGGACGACCACGAGGTGGACACCATCACCGACAGCGCGATGCTCGCCGATGCGCTCGGTGGAATCTCCAGCGGGGAGAACGGCGCTTACGCGTTCACCCCGACCGCGGTGTTCGAGGGCAACGGCCACCAGTTGACCCACTGGGACGTCACGATCGAGGGCGCCTCGACGTACCGCGGCCTGCCGACCGGTGGGAAGACGCTGACCACGATCGGCTCGACGTTCCACGAGTTCGACGCCGACGGCCGGATCAAGCTGGAGTCCACCTGCTGGGAGGACAACCGGGTGTTCATTCAGCTCGGGCTGCCGATCCTGCGCCCGCACTACTGGGAGGCGGACTTCGACATGGCTGCGTTCGTTGCCAGCCTCGGCTGACCTAGCAATATTGCGACGAATAGTCGCACAATAGACAGGGCCCACCCTGTCGGTCCGGCGGCGGCGCAGGCTCTTCGCCCGCCGCCGGACCGCATTCGTCGCAAGCAGAAAGGGGTGCGGAAGATGTCCGTCGCCGCACCGGTGCGCGTGCTGTGCGTCGGGGGTTCCACCCGACCCGGCTCGGGTTCCGAATCCGCGATCAAGGTCTGTGCTGCCGCCGCCGCGGCCGCCGGCGCCGAGATCGACCTCATCACCGGACGGGACCTGCTGTTCCCGATCTACGACACCGAGACCGCCGAACGGGACCCGTTGGCCCGCCATTTCGTCGAAGCGGTCCGCGCCGCCGACGCGTTGATCATCGCTTCGCCGGGTTACCACGGCTCGATGTCGGGGATGCTCAAGAACGCCCTGGACCACCTCGAGGACACCCGCAACGACGACCGGGTCTACCTCGACGGGATGCCGGTCGGCTGCGTCGCGGTGGCCTACGGCTGGCAGGCCACCGTCTCGACGTTGCACAGCCTGCGGGTCACGGTGCACGCGTTGCGCGGTTGGCCCTCGCCGCTCGGCGCGACCTTGAACGTGTCGTCGGGCAAGATCTTCGATCCATCCGGGGCCTGCGTCGAGGACTCGGCGCGATTCCAGTTGGAGACCGTTGCCGCTCAGGTCGTGGAGTTCGCGAAGCTGCGGAAGGCGGGCCTCGCCAGTCTCGCCACGGTCGGGACTGCCGGGGGTCTCGCTTGAGGCCGACGCTCGACGACCTGCGTCAGGACCTGGAGGCGGAGACCGCCGCGCTGCTCGACCTCATTCGCCCGCTGACCGAGACGCAATGGCGCACGGACACGCCCGCCGACGGCTGGACCATCGCCGACACCGTCGGGCACCTCGCTTACTTCGACGAGTCGGCCGCGCTGTCCGCCTGCGACCCGGACCGCTTCAACGCGCAGGCCGCGGTGCTGATGGAACGCGGGATGGACTTCCCGGACCGGTTGGTGGTGGAGTTCCGCTCCCTGACGGGTCGTCAGGTGATGGCCTGGTTCGAGCGCGTCCGGGCCGAGCTGATCGACCGCAGCGCCACTCTTTCGACGTCGACCCGGGTGCCCTGGTACGGCCCGTCGATGAGCCTGGCGTCCTTGCTGACGTCGCGAATCATGGAGACCTGGGCGCACGGCCAGGACGTGGCCGACGCGCTCGGCGTGAAGACCGAGCCGACGGCTCGACTGCGGCACGTGGCGCACATCGGCGTCGGGGCGCGCCCGTTCAGCTATTCCATCCGGGGCCTGGCCACGCCGACGACGCCGTTGCGCGTGGAGCTGTGCGCGCCGGACGGCGGGCTGTGGGTCTGGGGCCCGGCGGACGCCGCGGACCAGGTCGTCGGTGATGCATTCGAGTTCTGCCGGGTGGTGACACAACGGCAGCATCTGGCCGACACTTCGTTGCAGGTCGTCGGCGAGCACGCCAACGGCTGGATGCAGATCGCGCAAGCCTTCGCGGGCGCGCCCGGACCGGGCCGCCCGGCCGAGGCGGAACAGGTGGCGTAGGAGATGGATTTCCGCGAGTCGACCGAACATCGTGACCTGCGCGCCGCGGTCGCCTCGATAGCCCGGAACTTCGGGCCGGAGTACTACCTGGCGCACACCGCCTCCGGCACGCCCACCACTGAGCTGTGGGCCGAGGTCGGCAAGGCCGGGTTCCTCGGCATAAACGTCCCCGAGGAGTACGGCGGCGGGGGCGCCGGGCTGACCGAGCTGGCGCTCGTGTGCGAGGAACTCGGCGCGGCGGGTTGTCCGTTGCTGCTCATCGTCGTGTCGGCCGCGATCAGCGTCGAGGTGCTGAGCAAGTACGGCTCCGACGCGCTGCGCGCGGAGTTCCTGCCGCCGTTGGCCTCCGGCGAGCGCAAGATCGTCTTCGCGATCACCGAGCCGGATGCCGGGTCGAACAGCCGTGAGATCAGCACCACGGCCACTCGTGACGGCGACGACTACCTGCTGCGGGGCACCAAGTACTACATCTCCGGGTTCGACGAGGCCGAGCACGTGCTCGTGGTGGCGCGCACCGGCACCGACCCGGCCGGGAACGGCCTGTTGTCGCTGTTCCTGGTCGACACCGACGCCCCGGGGCTGGTGGCGAATCACCTGCCGGTCGACGTGAAGATGCCGGAGAAGCAGTTCACGCTGTTCTTCGACGACGTGCGGGTCCCGGCGTCCCGGCTGATCGGCGTCGAGCACGAGGGCTTCAAGCAGGTCTTCCACGGGCTGAACCCGGAACGCATCACCGGGGCCGCGCTGTGCGTCGGTGTGGGTCGGTACGGGTTGGCCCGCGCCGCGCAGTACGCCAACACCCGCGAGGTGTGGGGCCGTCCGATCGGGACCCACCAGGGCGTGGCGCACCCGCTGGCGCAGGCGAAGATCGAGGTCGAGCTGGCCGCGCTGATGACCGCGAAGGCCGCCTGGCTGCACGACGCCGGACTGCCCGCCGGGTCGGCCGCGAACATGGCCAAGTACGCGGCCGCGGAAGCCGGCATCGCCGCACTCGACGCGGCGATCCAGAGCCACGGCGGCAACGGGGTCAGCTCCGAGTTCGGGCTGATCCCGTACTGGGGCATGGCCCGCCTGCTGCGCATCGCGCCGGTCAACCGCGAGATGATCCTGAACCATGTCGCGCAGCACGACCTCGGGCTGCCCAAGTCCTACTGAGCGAGGAGCCCAAGCGGACAACGGCACTGATCCGCTCGTCCCCAGCTCGGCCGGGGTCTCGGCACGGATGTCGCGTCAGGCCCGGGCGCACACCGCGCCCGAGGTTGCGCTGCGCCGGGTCCTGCACCGGGCCGGGTTGCGTTACCGCGTCGGGCTCCCCGTACCGGGAATGCGCCGGCGGACGATCGACGTGGCGTTCACCCGGGTGCGGGTAGCGGTGTTCGTCGACGGGTGTTTCTGGCACTGCTGCCCGCAGCACGCCACCCAACCAGCCGCGAACTCCGGGTGGTGGGCGGCCAAACTCGCCGCGAATGTCGCCCGGGACGCCGCCACCACGGCACATCTGGAGTCGTTGGGCTGGACGGTGGTACGGATCTGGGAGCACGACCCCCCTGAGGCGGCCGCCGAACAGGTGGCTGCGGTGGTGCGTGACCAGGTGGCGGAGGCCGCTCGCTAACCTCCTCGTTTGCGAGCAACCGGGAGGGCGCGCAGGATGACAGCGGTCGAGAGCGGGACAGCGCCGAGGTCGTTGGCCGACTCGCTGAGCAAGCGTCAGGTCAACATCATCTTCCTGACGATCGTGCTGGGCATCCTGGTCTCGGCACTCGACCAGACGATCGTCTCCACGGCCCTGCCGACGATTGTGGGCGACCTGGGCGGCCGCGGGCACGTGTCCTGGGTGGTCACCTCGTACATCCTCACCGACACGATCGCCACGGTGCTGGCCGGACGGTTGGGCGATCTGTTCGGACGCAAGCTGGTGTTCCAGGCCTCGGTGGTGATCTTCCTGGCCGGGTCCGCGCTGTCCGGCGCGGCCTCCTCGATGGACACGCTCATCGCCTGGCGCGCGATCCAGGGCATCGGTGCGGGCGGCCTGACCGTCACCGCGACCGCGCTGATCGGCGACGTGATTCCGTTGCGCGAACGCGGCAAGTACTCCGGGCTGATCGGCGCCGTCTTCGGCGTCACCACGGTCATCGGTCCGCTGCTGGGCGGCTTGTTCACCGATCACCTGACCTGGCGCTGGGCGTTCTACGTGAACCTGCCGATCGGCGCAGTCGTCGTGCTGCTGGCCCAGACCTCGTTGCCCGGCATAACCCAGAAGGTCAAGCCGGTCATCGACTACGCGGGCACGGCGTTGATCACCGTCGCGGCCGGCGGCGTGGTGCTGGCCACCAGCCTCGGCGGCACCAGCTACTCGTGGACCTCGCCGATGATCCTCGGCCTTTACGCCGCCTCGGCGCTCGGCACGATCGGATTCGTGCTCGTCGAGAGGCGCGTCCGCGAGCCGATGCTGCCACTGCGGTTGTTCCGCGACCCGGTGTTCTCGGTGATCCAGGTGCTGGCGTTCGTCGTCGGCTTCGCGATGCTCGGCGCGATCACGTTCCTGCCGTCGTACCTGCAGTACGTGAAGGGCGTCGACGCGACGACCTCCGGCCTGCGGACGCTGCCGATGGTCGTCGGGCTGCTGGTCACCTCGATCGCCACCGGCATCGCCGTCAGCCGCACTGGGCGCTACAAGATCTTCCCGTTGACCGGCTTCGCGGTGATGGCGGTAGGGCTCTGGCTGCTGTCGCGGCTGAACCCGGACACCGGCTACCCGACGATGGCCGGCGCGATGCTGGTGCTCGGGCTGGGCATCGGCCTGTCGATGCAGGTGCTCACGTTGATCGTGCAGAACACCACCGCGTACTCGGACCTGGGGACGGCGACCAGCGCGGTCACGTTCTTCCGGACGCTGGGCAGCTCGGTGGGGACGGCGGTGTTCGGGGCCATCTACGCGAACGCGCTCCTGCCCCGGTTGACCTCCGCCCTCAAGGAGTCGAAGGGGCTGGACCCGAACAGCATTTCCACCCCGAAGGCCCTGCACGCGCATCCGAAGCCCCTGATCGCCAAGGTCATCTCGGCGTACTCGGACACCTTGCACGTGGTGTTCCTGTGGGCGGTCCCGGTCGCCGGCTTAGCGTTCGTGGTCGCGATCTTCCTGAAGGAGGTCCCGCTGCGCGGGATCGCCCGGGTCGAGGCGACCAACATCGGCAGCGGCTTCGGCCTGCCCGACGGCGACTCGCTGCAGCAGCTGGAGATCGCGCTGGGCAAGCTCATCAAGGCCGAGGGAACCGCGCAGCTGCCGGTGCTGCGCGCCGAGTCCGGGACGGTGATGAGTGAGTCCGACATGTGGTGCGTGATCCAGGTCCGCATCCGGCGCCAGATCGGGGACACCGCGGATCTCTCGCGCATCGCCCTGCAGATAGGCGTGCCGGCCGCGGTCCTGCTGCCCGCGTTCAACAACGCCTGCAACGGCGGCTACCTGACCGGGCCGATCGACGACCTGATCCTCACCCCCCGAGGGGTCGAGGAGGCTGACAAGGTCCGCGCTGCCTGGCGCCGGTGGATTGTCGGGCGCCTGTCGCCACTCGGCGCCGACGACCCGGAGGCCCTCGACACCGCGCTGGACCACCTGGCCCGAGTCACCTTCGCCGAGCCCACCGTCCCGGCCTGACGCCCGGCCCCGGACGCCCGGGCGCGCGGTGGGAAGAAGCCTGACGTAGGACGTAGGCCGTTCGAGTCAACCGCCGAGGCGGAGCTCCTTCTGCATGCGCACGACGGTGCCTGCGGGGCCACTCTCGATGACGGCGT
The DNA here is from genome assembly GCA_036269075.1 of Sporichthyaceae bacterium. Classification (NCBI taxonomy): domain Bacteria; kingdom Bacillati; phylum Actinomycetota; class Actinomycetes; order Sporichthyales; family Sporichthyaceae; species Sporichthyaceae bacterium. The sequence goes on along the minus strand of DATASX010000117.1, from coordinate 154,255 downwards.
GGTCCATCAGGTTCTCCATGAGCTTCCGGCCCCGGCCGCGGTTGCCGCGGTCCAGCGGCTCCTTCCAGGCCCCGCAGTCGGAGACGACCAACTCCAGGCTCTCCTCGACGAACGCGGCCCGGACTTCCACACTGCCGAGGGCGGGCCCGTACGCGTGCTCGAGCGCGTTCGTGCACGCCTCGCTGGCCGCGATCAGCACGTCGTCGATCCAGTCCGAGTCCGCGCCGATGGCCGCCAGCCACTGCCGCAGCGCACGGCGCGTGGGGGACAGCTCGACGGCTCCCTCGGTCAGCGTGAAGCAGAACTGGCTCGGGACGACCGGCGCATCAGCCATCATCATGCTCACCTGCCAGGAATTCGGCGACGATCCGGTCGGCCGCGTGTCCGGGCGAGAGCTCGGCCGCGCGGACCTGTTCGGTCAATTCCGCTCCCAGCTTGCGGATCTGCGGCGAATCCCGCAAGCGCTGATCGAGGTCGTCATGGACGCTGCTCCACATCCAGTCGACGCGCTGCTGCTGCTGACGACGCGTCAGACCGCCGGTGTTGGTGAGATGCGCGAGGTGCGACTCGAGTGCCTCCCAGACCTCCTCGAGCCCGTCGCCGGTCATCCCGCTGCAGGTCAGCACCGGTGGCGTCCAGCCGGTCTCGTCGTGGCCGAGCAGGTGCATCGTGCCGGATAGCTCGCGCGCGGCGACCCGGGCCTCGCCCGCGGCCGCGCCGTCGGCCTTGTTGACCGCGACCACGTCGGCGAGTTCCAGGACGCCCTTCTTGATGCCCTGCAGGCTGTCGCCGGTGCGAGCCAGGGCCAGGAGCAGGAACGTGTCGGTCAACTGCGCCACGGTGGTCTCCGACTGCCCGACGCCGACGGTCTCCACCAACAGAGTGTCGTATCCGGCGGCCGCGAGCACGGTCATCGCGGATCGCGTCGCCCGCGCGACACCACCGAGGGCACCCGCAGTGGGCGAAGGCCGGATGAACGCCTTCGGATCGGCGGACAGGCGGGCCATGCGGGTCTTGTCGCCCAGAATGCTGCCGCCGCTACGGGCCGACGACGGGTCGACGGCGAGAACCGCGACCCGATGGCCGCGCCCGGTGAGCAGCGTCCCGAACGCATCTATGAACGTGGACTTGCCCGAGCCGGGTACGCCGCTGATGCCGATGCGGCGGGCGCCCATCGCGTTGGGCCCGAGCTCGTCGAGGAGCCGACCGGCAGCCTCGCGGTGCTTACTGCTGGTGGACTCCACCAACGTCACCGCGCGCCCGATGGCAGCGCGCGACCCCGCTCGGACCTCGTCGACCAGCTTGTCCACGTCGAGCTTCGCCACGGGTCAGTGCTGCGCGTTGAGCATCGCGATCAGGTCCAGCGCCGCGTCCGGGATGACCGTGCCCGGGGTGAACACGAACGCTGCGCCCGCCTCGTGAAGCGGGGCCACGTCCGACGGCGGGATGACCCCGCCGACCACCACGACGATGTCCCCGCGGTCCAGGTCGGCCAATGCTGCCTTCAGCGCGGGCACCAGCGTCAGGTGCCCGGCGGCCAGCGAGGAGACCCCGACGATGTGCACATCGGCCTCGACTGCCTGCCGTGCGACTTCCTCCGGGGTGGAGAACAGCGGGCCCACGTCGACGTCGAAACCGAGGTCGGCGAACGCGGTCGCGATGACCTTCTGGCCGCGGTCGTGCCCGTCCTGCCCGATCTTCGCGACCAGGATTCGTGGTCGCCTGCCGTGCTCGGCCTCGAATTCGGCGGCGGCGGCACGGACCTCGGCGATCTTCGGGTTGTCGCCTGCCTCGCTGCGGTACACGCCGGTGATCGTACGGATGTTGCCGGAGTAGCGGCCGAACACAGCCTCCATCGCGTCCGACATCTCCCCGACGGTGGCGTGCGCGCGGGCCGCGTCGATGCAGCGGGCCAGCAGGTTGTCCTCGTCGCCCTTGGGTTCGCGGGCGGCCGCGGTCAGCGCCGCGAGGGCGTCCTGGCAGGCCGCCTCGTCGCGTTCGGCGCGCAACCGCGCCAGCTTGGCCAACTGCTTCTCGCGCACCGCGCCGTTGTCGACCGCGCGCACCTCGATGTCGTCGGCCCCGGAGACCCGGTAGCGATTGACCCCGATGACTGTCTGGGTTCCGGAGTCGATCCGGGCCTGGGTGCGTGCCGCGGCCTCCTCGATGCGCATCTTCGGGATCCCGGCCTCGATCGCCTTGGCCATCCCGCCCGCCGCCTCGACCTCCTCGATGCGGTCCCACGCGCGCTTGGCGAGTTCCTGCGTGAGCCGCTCGACGTAGGCGCTGCCGCCCCACGGGTCGATGACCCGGCAGGTCCCGGACTCCAACTGCAGCAGCAGTTGGGTGTTGCGGGCGATCCGCGCGGAGAAGTCGGTGGGCAGCGCGAGGGCCTCGTCCAGGGCGTTGGTGTGCAGCGACTGGGTGTGCCCCTGGGTCGCGGCCATGGCCTCGACGCAGGTGCGCACGACGTTGTTGAACACGTCCTGCGCGGTCAGCGACCAGCCGGAGGTCTGCGAGTGGGTCCGCAGCGACAACGACTTCTCGGACTTCGCGCCCTGCGACTTCACGATCTGAGCCCACAGCAGGCGCCCGGCCCGCATCTTGGCGACCTCCATGAAGAAGTTCATGCCGATCGCCCAGAAGAACGACAACCGCGGTGCGAACGCATCGATGTCCAGACCGGACGCGACGCCGGCGCGCAGGTACTCCAGACCGTCGGCGAGCGTGTACGCCAGCTCGAGGTCGGCGGTCGCCCCGGCCTCCTGCATGTGGTAGCCGGAGATCGAGATCGAGTTGAACCGGGGCATGTTTCGGGAGGTGAACCCGAAGATGTCGGAGATGATCCGCATCGACGGCAGCGGCGGGTAGATGTAGGTGTTGCGGACCATGAACTCCTTGAGGATGTCGTTCTGAATGGTCCCGGTCAGGGCCTCCGGCTTCACCCCCTGTTCCTCGGCGGCGACCACGTAGAGGGCCAGGACCGGCAGCACCGCGCCGTTCATGGTCATCGAGACGCTCATCTTGTCCAGCGGGATGCCGTCGAACAGCTGCCGCATGTCCAGGATCGAGTCGATCGCCACCCCGGCCATGCCGACATCGCCGGTCACCCGCGGGTGGTCGGAGTCGTAGCCGCGGTGGGTCGGCAGGTCGAACGCGATCGACAGACCTTTCTGACCCGCAGTCAGATTCCGGCGGTAGAAGGCGTTCGACTCCTCGGCGGTGGAGAACCCGGCGTACTGCCGGATGGTCCAGGGCTGGTTGACGTACATGGTCGGGTACGGGCCGCGCAGGAACGGCGCGATGCCTGGCATCGTCTGCAGGAAGTCGACCTCTGCCAGGTCGCCCGCGGTGTAGAGCGGCGGGACGTCGATGCCTTCCGGCGTCCTCCAGGCGGCCTCCGCCGGCGCGCGGCCGGCCTGCTTCTGAAAGGCTGACGCCCAGTCAGTTTCGTTACCGGAAACGGGTTCGTCCAGCGCGATATCGCTGAAGTCGGGGATTGTCGTCACGACTTCTTCTCCAGTTCCGCCTCCCAGCGGATGCGGGGCAGGCCACCTCCGACCGGTTCGGGCAACGTGTGCCGGTCCAGCAGACGTTCGTCGGCGACGGGGAACTTGGTGACCCCGACTATCGCGGCCTCGCCGGCGGCCAGGTCGGCGAGGCGAGCCTCGCGCGTGGCCGCCAGGTGGTCGGCGACCCAGCCGCTGTCCAGCGCGGCCACGATTCCGCCGCCCGACTCCACCTCGGTGAAGACGTCCCAGGCGGCCTGGGCCATGGCCTCGGTCAGCGCCTCGACGTACCAGGAACCGCCGGCCGGGTCGACGACCGCGGTCATGTGCGCCTCCTCGACCAGCAAGGTCGGGGTGTTGCGCGCGATGCGCCGGGCCAGGGTGTCCGACCGGCCCAGCGCCGCGTCGAACGGACGAACCGTGATCGCGTCGGCCCCGCCCACGCAGGCGGCGAAGCAGGCCAGCGTCGTGCGCAGCATGTTGTTCCACGGGTCGTGCCGGGTGGTCATCGGCCACGCGGTGACGACGTGCTGGAACTGCCCGGCCGCGGGACCGGTCTCGCCGCACACCGCGGCCACCCGGGCCCAGGTCCGGCGAGCCGCCCGCAGCTTGGCGATCGTCGTGAATTGGTCGGCGGTCGCGGCAAGGCGGAACTCCAACTGGCCCAAAGCGGTTGCCACGTCCAGACCGGCCTCGGTCAGGGTGCGCAGTGTGGCGACGCCCGCGGCCAGGGCCAGACCCAGTTCTTGGGCGTCGGCGGCGCCGGCGTCGTTGTAGGCCAGCCCGTCGACCGCGGCCGTGCGCAGGTTCGGCCACGCGGTCGCGACCCGTGGTGCCAACTTGCCGAGCTCAGCACGCAACGCCTGCGCTGCGGCCGAGTCGCCGCTGCGGGCCAGCGTCCCGACCGGGTCGATGCCCAGACAGCCGCTGAGCACGTGCCCGCCGAACCCGCGAGCCGTGGCGGCGCCGAGGAACTGCTCGGCCGCGGCAGCGCCTTCGCCCCCGGAGTCCAGGCTCACACCCGCGACATCGAGCAGCACCTCGGAAAGCACCGCGGGAATGTCGGCCACCGCGGTGCCCGCCGGACCGATCGACAGCCACACCGAACTGGCCCCACCCTCGAGATCCTCGAGGAGTTGCTCGGCCGCGAGTTTCGGGTCCGGGTCGGCAATGTGTGCCCGGACGTCCCAGCCGGTGCGGTTGCCCGCCGCGGTCCGGCCACGGGTGAATGGGGCCGCGCCGGGGGCACCGGTGGCCGGCGCGGCGGCAGGTGTCACATCGGTGTAGAGCGGCGCGATCTTCAGCCCGTCCGCGGTTCGGGATGTCAGCGCGGCGACCGCACCGGCCGCGTCGGCGACCTCGACGCCGGAGCGCGCGAGGACTTTCGCCACCAGCGACTGCCACTGCTCGACCGAGGCCGGCGGGAACTGCGCACCGAGCACCAGGTTTTCCACCGGGCCAGGCTACTGTGCCGCGTCAGGTGCTTCGTCAGGTCATCGAATCGACCGGCGCTCCCGCGAACAGTTGCACGTTGTGCGCACGTTCCACGGTGATCCCGCGCGAGGCTCGCTCCTGGTGGAGTTCGGCCAGCGAGGCCGATGCCTTCTCGATCGAGTCCTTCGACGACCAATAGGTCACCGCGGCCATGCGGCCCTCGGCGGTGTTGTTGCCCCAGTAGCCCAGTTGGAAGCCGGGCGACTTCTCGAGGCGTCGGACGACGTCCTGGACGCTCTTGCGCATGTAGTCGATGACGCTCGTGTCGGTGGGGTTTTCGGCCTTGTAGATGACGATGCGGATCCAGGTCTCGGACACGTCTGTCTCCTGTTTGCAGGTCGGGATCACGCCGCGCGGCGGCGCACCGTCGGGTCAGCGTCGTCCGAACAGCCGCCGGTGCTTCGGCTGCGTCTCCTCCTCGGCGTCCGCCGCCCACATCGCGATGGCGGGCACGGTGAACAGCTGCACGTTCTGCACGCTCTCCACGACGATCCCGTGCTCGCGGCGCTCCGCCTGGAGCTTGCCCAACTGGGTGCCGGCCTTTTCGATGGCGGCCTCGCTGCTCCAGTACGTGACCGCTGCCATCGTGCCCTCGTCCGGGTCCAGTCCCCAGTAGCCGAGTCGGAACCCCGGTTGGCCCTCCAGCAGTGCCAGTGTCTGCGCGGTGCTGCTCTTCATGTACTCCAGAGCACTGGGGTCGTTCGCGTCCTGCGCCCGGTAGATGACCACCCGCAACCAGGTCTCGCTCGACATGCCGCCTCCATCCGTCGCATTTCCGCCAGCGCTGCTTCACCTCAGCTTCCTCCCGGTGATCACGGCGGGGCAAGACCGGGTGGCCTCGGGATTGCCCGTCGGCCTGAGCGGCCGTCAGAACCGCGAACGCGGCGGTCTAGCATGTGCCGACGACGCCGAGAGGGGCGAGCCATGAGTCTTGCGGGCCGCACGTTGTTGATCTCCGGCGCCAGCCGGGGGATCGGGTTGGCGATCGCCCTGGCCGCTGCTCGTGACGGCGCCAACGTCGCGTTCATCGCGAAGACCGCCGAGCCGCACCCGAAGCTCGAGGGCACGATCTACACCGCGGCCGCCGAGATCGAGGCGGCCGGTGGGCAGGCGCTGCCGATCCTCGGCGACGTCCGCGACGAGGAGTCGGTGGGCGCCGCAGTGGCAATGACGGTCGAGCGCTTCGGCGGCATCGACATCTGCGTGAACAACGCCAGCGCGATCAACCTGGCGCCGGTCGAGCACCTCGACGTGAAGCGCTACGACCTGATGCAGTCGATCAACTCGCGTGGCACGTTCTTGCTCTCCAAGGCGTGCATCCCGCACCTGAAGAAGGGCACCAACCCGCACATCCTCACGCTCTCCCCGCCGATCTCGCTGCGCCCGGACTGGCTGGGCGCGCACGCCGGGTACACCGTGGCCAAGTTCGGCATGACGCTGCTGGCGCTCGGCCTGGCCGCCGAGCTGGCCGAGGCCGGCGTCGCGTCGAACTCGCTGTGGCCGCGCACGCTGGTCGCCACCGCCGCGGTGCGCAACCTGCTCGGCGGCGACGATGCGATCGCCGCCGCGCGGCGGCCCGAGGTCTACGCCGACTCGGCGTACCGGATCCTCACCTCGCCCAGCCGCGAGTGCACCGGCAACCAGTTCCTCTGCGAGGACGTCCTGGTGGCCCACGGCGTCACCGACCTGTCGGCCTACGACGTCGTGCCCGGCGGCAAGCTCCAGGCGGACCTCTACGTCGACGACGTCAATCCGCCTGGCTACAGCGGCAACTGACGGTCCGTCAGGTCAGATAGTTGCTCAGCTCGATCAGGTTCGCGTCCGGATCGCGGAGGTAGACGCTGAGCATCTGCCCGATCGCGCCGCTGCGCTCGACCGGGCCCACCTCGATGGCCACCCCGGATCGCTCGAGGGTTGCGACCACCTCCGCGAGCGGATCGTCGACGACCAGGCACAGGTCAGCGCTGCCGGGTGTGGGGCGAAGCGCCTTGGGTTCGAACTCGTGTCCGGCGAGGTGCAGGTTGATCTTGCTGGAGCCGAAGTTCAGGGCCTTCCTGCCGTCGTCGAAATCGACGGCTGTCATCCCCAGCACTTCGGTGTAGAAGGCCGTCGTGGCGTCGATGTCGGCAACGGTCAGCACCAGATGGTCGAGTCGGCTCACCTTCATCCGCCACCGGCCACGAAAGTCACCCGGCCGACGGTCGTGCCGTCGGCCAGGTGCTGCAGCCCGTCGGCAACGTCGGCCAGCGCCAGGCGCTGACCGACCAACGGCTTGAGCTTCCCAGCTGTGGCCAGTTCGGCCAGCGCTGCCTGACAGACGGTGATCGCCCCCGGGTCGCGTTCCCGGTACAGCCCCCAGTGCAGCCCGATCACCGAGTAGTTCTTGATCAACACGTGGTTCAACGCCGCCTGCGGGACCTCGCCGCCGGCGAAGCCGATGACCAGGATCCGGCCCTCGAACGCAATGCACTTGGTCGACTGGGTGTAGGCCGAACCGCCCACCGGGTCGTAGACCACGTCGACGCCCCGGCCGCCGGTCGCGTCCTTGACCGCCGCGACCACGTCCTCGGTCCGCCGGTCGACGACCACGTCGGCGCCGAGGTCCCGGGCCACCTTGGCCTTGTCCGCCCCGCCGACGACCGCGATCACGCGGGCGCCCGCGGCCTTGCCGAGTTGCACGGCCGCGCTGCCCACGCCGCCGGCCGCGGCGTGCACCAGCAGCGTCTCGCCGGGGGACAGCGAGGTCCGACGATGCAACGCGAACCAACCGGTGTGGTAGGCGATCAGGAACCCGCCGGCCTCGGCATCGTCCAACGCCGCCGGCGCCGGGAACGTGAACCGGGCGTCCAGCACGGCGTAGTCGGCGAACCCGCCGTGCGGCAGCAGCGCGGCGCCGATCACCCGCTGTCCGGGCACCGCCTCGGTCACCCCGGGGCCGACCTCGACGACATCGCCGCAGACCTCCACCCCCGGTGTGAACGGCAACTCCGGTCGCTCCTGGTACATGCCGCGGCACATCAGCACGTCGGGGAAGTTCGCCGCCGTGGCCCGCACCCGGACCAGCACCTGACCGGGCCCCGCGGTGGGTTGGTCGACCTCGCCGAGTTTCAGCACGGCGCGCGGTTCACCCGCGCCGGTCACCTGCCAGGCCCTCATCCGTGTTCCCTCCGTGCCGTCCGACCGCTGTGCGCACCCTTCGGTCCGAATGGCAAATCCGGACGAACCCGCATTGTTCTCCTAATGGTTTGAGAACTGTCGGGGGTACATGCGAGCCTCACGGCCATGAGTCTTCTCCCTGCCTCCCGAGGCGCCGACGCCGACCTGGCGATCTGCGCGCGGGGACTGGTCAAGCGCTACGGCGCGAAGGTCGCGCTCGCGGGTGTCGATCTCGACGTGCGGCGTGGCCAGGTGTGCGGTCTGCTCGGCCCGAACGGCGCCGGTAAGACGACCGCGGTCCGCATCCTGACCACGTTGACCGCGGCCGACTCCGGCGCCGCGACCGTGGCCGGGATCGACGTGCGCACCGACCCGATCGGGGTGCGCGCCGCGTTGGGCCTGGCCGCGCAGGACGCGACAGTCGACGGCAAGCTCACCGGCCGGGAGAACCTGGTCATGATCGGCGAGCTGCATCACCTCGGCCGGAAGGCAGCCAAGCTGCGTGCGCAGCAGTTGCTCGAGCAGTTCTCGTTGACCGAAGCGGCCGACCGGCGCGCCGAGCAGCACTCCGGCGGGATGCGGCGGCGGCTCGACCTGGCCGCCACGCTGGTGGCCCGGCCGCCGGTGCTGTTCCTGGACGAGCCGACGACCGGACTGGACCCGCGGGCCCGGCTGGAGCTGTGGGAGGTGCTCGACCAACTGGTGGCCGGCGGCTCCACGATCCTGCTGACCACGCAGTACCTGGAGGAGGCCGACCGGCTGGCCGACGAGATCGTCGTGGTCGACCACGGCCGGGTCATCGCCCGGGGCGACTCGCGCAGCCTCAAACGCCAGGTCGGCGGCGACCAGTTGCACGTCGTGGTCACCGACGAGGCCGACCTGGCCCGGGCGGTTGCACTGGTGGAACGGGTTGCCGGCGGCACGGCCAAGGTCGATGCTCCGGCTCGGGCGGTCAGTGCCCCGATCACCGGTGGGCCCGCCGCGGTCGCCGAGCTGGCCATGCTGCTGACCACCCACGCGATCGCGGTCGAGGACCTCGGGCTGCGCCAGCCCACGCTCGACGACGCATTCCTCGCGCTGACCGGCAAGCCCGTCGCCGAGCAGGAGGAGTCCGCCACCGCGCCCGAGGCCTCGCCGATCGAGACGTCCGGCAGCGCCACGCAACGGGTGAGGTTCGAGGTCTGATGGCAGGGGCAGTGGCAGTGTCGAGCTCGGCTCCCGCGTCGTCCCGACGTCGGTCCACGCTGGTCAGCGACAGTTGGGTGATTGCCCGGCGGTGCCTGCTGCACATGCGCCGGCAACCCGAGGCGCTGTCCGACGCGACCATCCAGCCGATCATGTTCGTGCTGTTGTTCGCGTTCGTGTTCGGCGGGGCGATCGACGTGCCCGGCGGCGGGAACTACAAGGAGTTCCTGATGGGCGGCATCTTCGCCCAGACGATCGTGTTCTCCGCGTTCGGTGTGGCGATGTCGCTGTCCAACGACCGCAACAACGGGGCGATCGACCGCTTCCACTCGATGCCGATCGCACCGGCCGCGGTGTTGTGCGGCCACGCGACGGCGAGCCTTCTGCGGGCGCTGCTGCCGATCACGCTGATGTCGCTGACCGGCGCCGCGATCGGTTGGCGCATCCGTGGCGGTCCGGTCGCCACCGTCGAGGCCTACGGGGTGATGATCGCGTTCTCGTTCGCGATGATCTGGATCGGCGTGCTGCTCGGCAGCCTCTGCAAGACCCCGGAGGCGGTACAGGGCGTCTCGTTCGTCGCGATCTTCCCGATCACGTTCGTGGCGAGCACGTTCGTCCCGTACGACACGCTGCCGAACGGGCTGCGCCCCTTCGCCGAGTGGAACCCGACAACCGCACTGTCCGAGTCGCTACGCCAGTTGTTCCACAACCCGGGCGGGCATCCGGCGGCGACCGCGCCGTGGCCGATCGTGCACGCCACTGAGTACACGCTGCTGTGGATGTTCGCGATCGTGGCGATCTGCGCGCCGGTGGCGACCCGGGTCTACTGGCGGAAGTTCCGCGGCTGACTAGAAGTTGGAGGCCGCGCCGACCGCCGGTCGCAGCCGGCCGACGAAGTCCGGGCGGATGCGGGCCGCCAGCGCGGTCGCTGCCGACGGGTCGCCGACCCCCGCCGAGCGCAGCACCTCGCAGGTGGCCTCCTGGTCGAGGCCCTCGAAGTGTCGCAATGCGTACGCGGCCCGGGTCGCCGGCAGCAGCCACGCCAACTCCGAGGCGCCGGCCGAGCTGTCCACCCGGCGCAGCGCCCGGGTCGCCGAGGTGGCGCCGGTCGAGCGCCGTCGGCCGGCAGTCAGCGCCCAGCGGACCACGTGGGCCCGGAGCTGCTGGTACTCGGTCGGTCCCGCGCTCCCCGGGGTCGGGCGCAGGACGTGCTCGACGGCCATGCGGGCGATCAGGGACCGGCGGTCACCGAGCACCGGCGACAGGATCGTGTACGCCAGATGCACGAGCCTGGCGCGGTTTTCCCGACTGGCGAGCGGTGCGGCCCTAACAGGAATGACAGGTCCGGGCATGGCGTCGTCGCCTTCCTGCCGGTGGCACGCGAGGCCGAGTCGCGTTCGGGCGATGATGCCACCCGGTGGAGACGATCTTCCGGCGGGGTGCGGCTGCTGCTGATTCGGGAGGTAGCGCGGAAATTGACCGTTCGGTTCCACTCGCCTGAGCCGAACGCCCGATGGCATCGCCAGTACGGGTCCGTACGGTCGATTGAGGCGAGTGGAACGAGCGCTCCCGCTGCTTTCGACTGGAACGAACGGGAGCGCTCGTTCCCGAGCCGATCGAGACCGTCGACGAGCGCAGCGCGGACCACCGTCTTGGATCAAGCTTGTACGTGGACGGGGGAACGGGATTGACCCGCTTGGCGGAGTTCGTGCTGCGACGGCGGAAGACCGTGATGGTCTTCTGGCTCGCGATGGTCGTCGTCGGCATGTTCACTGCCGGGCAGACGTCGAAACGACTTTCCGTGGACTTCTCGCTGCCGGGTCAGCCTGGCTACGAGACCGCGAAGCAGATCGAGGCCACCTACGGCAACGGCGGCACGATGCCCCCGTCGATCGTGGTCGTGACGGTCCCGCAGGGGACCACGGTCAATGCTCAGCAGACCAAGATCGATTCGGTCATCGCGCAGGTCCAGGCCGCCGCCCCCGATGACCGGATCGTCGACTACTCGACCACGAACGACCCGATCTTCCTCACCACCGACCAGCGGACGACCTACGCGCTGGCCTACCCGCCGCCGTTCAAGTCGTTCACCCAGAAGCTGGACACCGTCGCGATGCAACCGGTGCTCGCGCAGGCGGAGCAGACGACCGGGTTCGACTGGGGGGTCACCGGCTATTCGCAGCTGTCCCAGGGCGGTGGTAAGTCCAACGGCCCGAGCATCCTGACCGAGACGATCATCGGCGGCCTGGGTGCGCTGGCGGTGCTGGCGTTCCTGTTCGCCTCGTTCCTCGCGCTGGTGCCGCTGGTGATCGCGGCCGTGTCGATCCTCAGCACGTTCAGCATCGTGTTGCTCGGGACCTACGTATTCAACATCAGCTTCGTCGTCCAGTTCCTGATCGCCCTGGTGGGTCTCGGGGTCGCGGTCGACTACTCGCTGCTGCTGGTCAACCGCTGGCGTGAGGAGCGGGCCCACGGCCGCGACAACCACGAGGCGGTCGTCGTCGCGATGACGTACGCCGGGCACGCCGTGCTCGCCAGCGCCGGCACGGTCGCCGTCAGCATGTGTTCGCTGCTGGTGATCCCGGTTCCGCTGCTGCGCAGCATGGGCGTCGGCGGGATGCTGATCCCGCTGGTCAGCACCGCGGTCGTCATGACGCTGCTGCCCGCGCTGCTCGGTGGCATCGGTCCCCGAGTCGACTGGCCGCGGATCCGCAACGAGTCCCGCGCCTCCCGGGCCTGGTCGGCCTGGGCCCGCGGCGTGATCAAGTTCCGGTGGCCGGTCGCGGTCGGCACGCTGGGCCTGCTGGCCGCACTGATCGTCCCGATCTTCGGCATCAAGATCGGTGAGACCCAGACCGGCGCGCTGGCGCACACCGGCGCCGCGTACACCCAGTTCCAGACGTTGACCGATGGCGGCGTGCCGACCGGCGTGGTCTCCCCGATGGAGATCCTGGTCAAGGGCCCGGACGTCGATTCCTCGATCAACCAGGTCGTCACGGCGGTGAAGGCCGTGCCGGGCATCGCGAGCGTCGACGCCCCGGACGACCCGGCCTGGCGCAAGGACGGCTCCGCGGTCGTCCAGGTCATCCCGGCCGTCGAGACCGTCGACTCGACCAAGGCGCAGATCGCCAACGACGTACGCAAGTCGATCGAGAACATCCCCGGCGTGGTCGGGGTGTCCGGCACCGGGCCGACCGTCCTGGACTACATCAACGCGGTCTACAAGAACTTCCCGTACAGCCTCGCCGTGATCGCGATCGTGACGTTCCTGCTGCTGGTGCGCACGTTCCGGTCGATCCTGCTGCCGATCAAGGCCGTGCTGCTGAACATCATCTCGGTCAGTGCGACCTTCGGCGCCACGGTGCTGTTCTGGCAGGACGGGCACGGTTCGCAGCAGATCTTCGGGGTCGCGCCGACCGGCGCGGTGACGTTCTGGCTGCCGGTGCTGATCTTCGCTTTCCTGTTCGGTCTGTCGATGGACTACGAGGTGTTCATCCTGGCCCGCATGCGGGAGGAGTACGACCGCACCGGCAACACCAACGCCGCAGTGGTCGAGGGACTGGGCCGCACCGGTCGGCTGGTGACCGGCGCCGCCACGATCCTGTTCCTCTCGTTCCTCGCGCTGGCGGCCTCGCCCGGAACCGACATCAAGGTGTTCGCGACCGCGCTGGGCATCGGCATCCTGCTCGACGCCACGATCGTGCGAGCGCTGCTGGTGCCGGCCCTGGTGGCCCTGTTCGGCAAGTGGAACTGGTGGCTGCCGGACTGGGTGGCCAAGGTCCTACGGATCAAGCCGGTCGCGATCAGCGGCGCGCGGGTCCCCGCGCAGGCCACCGGCCCGGGTCAGATCGACGACGTTCCGTCGCAGATGGCGCGCTTCGACCTGTAGCGCTCACCGGCCCGTCGGCGTACTCGGACGCAGGTCACGGCGCAGTGGGTGGTCGGCCGGCACCTCGACCAGCACGATCGCGAGCTCGTCCGGGTCGGCGATCCAGCACTCGATCAGCCCCCACGGCTCCAGACGTGGCTCCCGGCGCACCGGTACCCCGAGCGCGGCCAGCCGCTGGTGCTCGGCGGCGACGTCCCGCACCTGCAACCACAGCGCTACGCCTGGCCGGGCCGCCTGCTCCACCGCCGCGGACACCTCGAGCAGCCCGTTGCCCAGGAAGAAAACCGTCCCCGGGGCGTCGGACGGGCCGAACTCCCGGGCCACGGCCAGGCCGATGATGTCGCGGTAGAAGGCCACCGACCGGTGATGGTCGGTGGGATGCAGGAGCACACGGCTGCTCAGAACGTCCATGCCCAAGAGGGTGTCTCACGTGGCCGTTCGTAGCGAGCCGATGCCAGGTCGGACGATCGGCCGCTGTGGGGCCGCTGTGATTCGGCTCCCGGAGGTAGCCTGGCCCGAAGCTCACCGCGGCCGTCGGGCGACCTGGACGGCGGTCGCCCAACCGGCCACGACGCAGGCGGCGGCGGGCGCGCCGGTGAGGTAGCTGCCCCGAAGGCCGGCTTTCCGGCCCGGGCGGCTGCCGCACGGCACCAGAAGCCCCCGGGTAGGGCGCCATTCGACGTGTCCCGGGGGCTTCGTCGCGCCGGATCAACCAGTGGTCGCCTTGGGCTTGGCCGATGTGGTAGCCGAGGCGGCCGGCGAGGCCGACGGCTCCGGGCTGGATGTGCCGGCGACGGTTGCCCCGCCGGCTCCGATCACGCCCTTGGCGACCTTGTCCGCGGTGTCCTCGGTGAACCACAGGTTGTGGTCCGGGCCTACGGTCAGGCCCGCGACGACGCTGGTGCTGCTGGGGGTCGGGAACGCCTTGACCACACCGGCCGGGGTGATCTCGTCGATCTTGCCGTCACCCTGGGCGGCCCACAGGTTGCCGTCCGGCCCGGTGACGATGTCGCCGAGGGCGGCATTGGCGTCCGAAACCGCGAACTCCTTGATGGTCCCGGTCGGCGTGATCTGACCGATCTTGTTCCCGGCGCCCTCGGTGAACCACAGGTTGCCGTCCGGCCCGGTGATGATCCCCTCCGGGCTCGACTTGGCCGTCGGCACCGCGAAGTCCTTGATGGTTCCCGAGGTGGTGATCTGGCCGATCTTGTTGCCGTCCTCCTCGGTGAACCAGAGGTTCTTGTCCGGGCCGGTGGTGATCGAGGCCGGGCTGCACCCGTCGCTGCCGCAGTTCGGCAGCGAGAATTCCTTGATGGTTCCCGAGGTGGTGATCTGGCCGATCTTGTCCCCGTCGTTCTCGGTGAACCACAGGTTCCCGTCCGGCCCGGTGGTGATGCCGTCAGGGGTGCACCCGTCGCCGCCGCAGTTGGTCGGCAGGACGAATTCCTTGATGACCCCGGCGGGCGTGATCTGGCCGATCTTGTTCCCGTCGCCCTCGGTGAACCACAGGTTGCCGTCCGGCCCGGTGGTGATGCCCGAGGGGCCGGCCGACGCGGTGGGGACAGCGAACTCCTTCACGGTCCCGGTGGGCGTGACCGTGCCTATCTTGTTGCCGTCGTTCTCGACGAACCAGAGGTTGCCGTCCGGCCCGACGGTGATCTCGCCAGGCGTGGCCGAGGCGGTCGGGATCGAGTACGAGGTGAAGCTCGGCGAGCCGACCACAGGCGTGGAGTCGGTCGGCGGGGCCGAGGCGGTGTCGCTCGGCGTGCTCGCGGACCCGGAGCCCGCGGGGGCCTGCGACGAGGAGGAGGAACTGGAGCACCCGGCGAGCAGCAAGGTGACCACGGCGAGGCCGAGCACACCGGCTGTGGTGCTGTGGCGGCGAAGTTTGAGAGTCACACGATCAACTTACGGGCTGATCATCCGGCGACACGACGATTCCACGAGGTCCAAACTGACTCACAGTCAATTTAATGAAGTGCCGAGCCGATTGCAGGCTGTTGACGCCAGGGATCACAGTAACGCGGCCGCCGGGCTCCGCACGCTCAGCGCAGGAAGCCAACCCGGGATCGGATGTGACGAACAGTCACGTAAAGGTCGGCTCCGGGCGGGACGGGCCGTACCGGGCGAACCGGGAGCGTCCGGGCAAGGGCGACAGCACACCGCCGGGCCCGGTGACCCCGCGACGTCCTCCCACGCCCTCGGCGCCATCGGCTAGTGCCCGTCGGTCCCGGCGTGCGAGCCGTCGCCGGAGGTCAGCCGCAGCCGGGAGGCCTTGATCTCGGCCTCAGCGGCCGCCCGGTCCACCCAGGTGGCGCCCTCGACCGACTTGCCCGGCTCGAGGTCCTTGTAGACCTCGAAGAAGTGCTGGATCTCCAACCGGTCGAATTCCGGCAGATGGTGGATGTCGCGGATGTGCTCCATGCGCGGGTCGTTGGCCGGCACGCAGAGCACCTTGTCGTCGCCGCCCTTCTCGTCGGTCATCCGGAACATGCCGACCGCGCGGCAGAGGATGAGGCAACCGGGGAAAGTGGGTTCCTCCAGCAGGACCAGGGCGTCCAGCGGGTCGCCGTCCTCACCCAGGGTGCCCTCCACGAAGCCGTAGTCGGCGGGATAGCGGGTCGAGGTGAACAGCATCCGGTCCAGCCGGATGCGTCCGGTTTCGTGGTCCACCTCGTACTTGTTGCGGTGGCCCTTGGGGATCTCGATCGTGACGTCGAACTGCAGGGGCGTTTGCACGACAGTTGGGCACCTCGTCTGGACAGAGCTCGCGACGGCACCGGCCGCGCGACTGGTCGCCCCATTCTCCACCGTCCCAACTCGTCGACTTCTGCTGCCTGTCCCACCTTTCGGAGCGGCTCGACAGGTGCGGCAGGCAGCAGAAGTGCGGAATTGGGGGGAGCTGTCGCTAGGGTGCCGGACGTGCGGGGGCGATCGGCGGTGTGCGGCGTTGCGCTGCTGGTGGTCGCGGTCGCCCCGCCGGCGGCGGCCGGCCCGACCCCGACGCCAGGTCCGGCAACGGTCACGACCGCGACCGAACTGAGCCCGATCTTCGCCGCGCAGGGCGCCGAACCGACCTCGACCGGCCTGGCCGCCCGGCTGGCGAAGCTGCTCACGAACAGCGCGCTCGGTCCCCACGTCGGGCTGGAGATCGTCGACGCGGGCACCGGCACCCCGCTGTTCAGCCAGGGCGGCGACGAGGGTTTCACCCCGGCCTCGACCACGAAGCTGATGACCGCCGCCGCGACGCTGGCCACGCTCGGCCCGGAGGCCCGGTTGCACACCCGGGTGGTGCTGGAGCCCTCGGCGCCGGAGCCGACGCCAACACCGGCGACCGTCGCGCCCACCCCCAGCGCGCCACCCGAGCGCACGATCGTGCTGGTCGGCGGCGGCGACCCGCTGCTGACCTCGGTGGCCACCGGCAGCGACGACCTGTACCCGTACCCGCCCCGGGCGCACCTGGACGACCTGGGGATCCAGACCGTCCAGGCCCTGCACAACGCCGGGATCGACCGGGTCCGGCTGCGCTACGACACCTCGTTGTTCAGCGGCCCGGCCGCCGCCCCGGAGTGGGCGAAGAGCTACACCCACGACGTGGTCGGCTCGGTCGTGTCGCTGGCCGTCGACGCGGGCCGCGCGGACCCGCTGCAGGAGGGCCGGGTCGCCGACCCGGCCGCCCGGTCCGCGGCGCTGTTCGTGAACGAGCTGACCGCGTCCGGGATCACCGTGCTGGACAAGCCCGCCCCGGCGACCGCGACGCCGGGTGCCCCCACGATCGGCGACGTCGCCTCGGCGCCGCTGTCGGCGATGCTCGAGGAGATGCTGGAGAACAGCGACAACGACGTCGCCGAGGCGATGGCCCGCCAGGTCGCCATCCACGACGGGCGGCCCGGGACTTTCACCGACGGTGCCGCCGCGGTCCGCACCGAGGTGAGCAAGCTCGGCGTCGACCTCACCGGGGTGACCACCTACGACGGCAGTGGGTTGTCGCGGCAGGACCGCATCCCGCCCCGCGTGCTGGCCCAGGTCATCGCAACCGCTGCCGGCGGGCCGGCCTGCGAGTCCCTGCCCTCCGGCCCGTGTCCCGCCGCGCCGCCCGGCGTCGCGCCGAATCCGGCCCTGCGGGTGCTGGTGGCCGGACTGGCCGCTGCCGGGGTGAACGGGACGCTTGGTCCGCACTTCGTCGACAGCCAGTCCCGGGCCGCGCGGGGCATCCTGCGCGCCAAGAGCGGCAGCCTGCAGGGCGTGGTGTCGCTGGCCGGGATCCTGCCCGACGCCGACGGGCGCCTGCTCACCTTCGACGCCGTCGCCGATCAAGTGGCCCCCGGATTCGGCCTGGCTGCCCGGGTGGCCATCGAACGCATCGCCGCCGCGCTTCTTACCTGCGGCTGCCGCTGACGTCCCGGGCCCGCCCCCCTCTGCAGGTGGGTATCTGCACGGGGCGGATCGGGTGACGGAAGCGCCCTGAGGCCAAGGGGTCTGCGTAGGGTGGGGCCATGGGGAGCGAGCCGGGGAAGAACGAAGTCGTCGACTGGGATCTGGCCGCGCAGATCGGCCGCAAACTCGTGGCCAGGTCGCCGGTCGTGTCGACGTTCGAGGCCATCGAGGTGGTCGACCAACTGCGGCGATTCGCCGCCGAGTCGGTCGGGCACGTCCAGGAGTTCACCGGCCTCACCGCGCCTGACCCGGGCCCGCCGACCCTGGTCGTCGACCGGCAGCGTTGGGTCGAGGTCAACGTCGAGGGCTTCGCCAACCAGGTCCAGCCGCTGATGGACAAGATCGCGGCGACCCGGACCAACCAGATCTCGGGAGCGATCGGCGCGGTCGGCCGCCGGGTCAGCGCGCTCGAGGTCGGGTTCCTGCTCTCGTTCGTGGGCTCCCGGGTGCTCGGGCAGTTCGAGCCGTTCCTGCCCTCGATCGGGGCGGCGGGCCGGGGCACGCTCCTGTTGGTGGCGCCGAACGTGGTCGCGGCCGAGCGGGACATGAAGCTGCGTCCGGACGACTTCCGCCGCTGGGTGTGCCTGCACGAAGAGACCCATCGGGTCCAGTTCACCGCCGTGCCGTGGATGCGGGAGCACATCGCGGGCCTGATCCGGAAGTTCCTGCTGGCCACCGAGGTCGACCCCGGGGTCATGCTCACCTGGGCCAACAACGTCAGTCGCGCGGCCGGCGACATCGTGCGCGGCAGGGGCAGCGTCAGTCTCATCGACCTGCTCACCAGCCCCGAGCAGCGTGAGCTCCTCGACCAGCTGACCGCGGTGATGAGCCTGCTCGAGGGCCACGCCGAGTTCGTGATGGACGGCGTCGGCCCTACCGTGGTGCCAACCGTCGAGGCGATCCGCCTCGCATTCAACGCACGCCGGGCCGGCAGCTCCAGCCTCGACTCGATGCTGCGCCGGCTGCTCGGCCTGGAGGCCAAGATGCGGCAGTACCGCGACGGCGAGGCGTTCGTCTCGGCGGTCGTCGCGCAGGTCGGCATGACCGGGTTCAACCAGATCTGGGCCGTTCCACAGAACCTGCCCACGCTCGCCGAGGTGCACGAGCCGGCGGCCTGGGTGGCCCGAGTGCACGGTGGGGTGCGCCGGGTGCAGCCGGTCGCCGCGGCCCCCGAGCCCCGGTAACGGCGGACGCCGTGGGGCCGCACCCCGCGGTCGCGACGACCCGCTCGGCAGTCCGTGGCGCCCTGGCCGAGCTGGCAGGCGAAACTGTCCTGGTGGCGTGCAGCGGGGGAGCGGACTCACTCGCTCTCGCCGCCGCCGCTGCCTTCGTCGGCACTCGTTCGGGCCTGCGCGTCGGGGCGGTGACCGTCGACCACGGGCTGCAGGACGGTTCGGCGGACCGGGCCGGACACGTCGCCGAGCAACTTCGTGGCCTCGGGCTGGACCCGGTCGAGGCAGTGCGGGTCACGGTCGGGACGGCCGGGGGTCCGGAGGCGGCCGCCCGCGTCGCCCGCTACCGGGCACTGGATGCCGCCGCCGATGCGTACGGTGCGGCCGCGGTGCTGCTCGGGCACACCGCCGACGACCAGGCTGAGACCGTTCTGCTCGGGCTGGCCCGCGGCTCCGGGCCCCGCTCCCTGGCCGGGATGGCACCGGTCGTCGGCCGCTACCGGCGGCCTTTCCTCGGCCTGCCGCGCGACGTCGTCCGCCGGGCCTGTCACGAGGCCGGGTTGACCGCCTGGGAGGACCCGCACAACAGCGACCCGGCCTTCTCCCGGGCCCGGGTGCGCTCGGCCGCGTTGCCCGCGCTGGAGGAAGCGCTCGGCCCTGGGGTGGCCGCCGCCCTGGCCCGCACCGCCGCGCTGCTGCGGGCCGACGCCGACGCGCTGGACGCCGTCGCCGTAGCGGCTGCCGAACGCTGCCGCCGCGAGGGCGGCCTGGACCTGGCCGAGCTCGCCGGGTTGCCCGAGGCGATCCGGACCCGGGTGCTGCGGCGAACCGCGGTGGCTGCCGGGTGCCCGGCCGGGGCGTTGTCCGCCGGGCACGTCGCCGCGCTGGCCCGGCTGTGCGTCGGCGGCGTCGTCGGGCCGCTGCATCTACCCGGCGGCCTGCGGGCCAAACGGTCGTGTGGGACGCTCGTGCTGTTCCGCCCCACGACTGTTCCGCCCCCGACGAATGAGAGCCCGTGAGCGAGCCTGCGAGCGAGCCAATGTCACAGTGCCCGCCAGCGTCGACGCAGGACCGACGGACGAAGGCACGCCGGTGAACGCCGAGGACCTGTCCGGCGACATCGCGAAGGTGTTGGTCTCCGCCGAGGAGATCGCCGTTCGCACGGCCGAGTTGGCGGATCAGATCGACATCGACTATGCGGGCCGCGATCTGCTGCTCGTCGGCGTGCTCAAGGGCGCCGTCATGGTGATGGCCGATCTTGCCCGCGCACTGTCGCACCCGCTCGAGATGGACTGGATGGCTGTCTCGTCCTACGGGTCGGGGACCAAGTCCTCCGGCGTGGTGCGCATTCTCAAGGACCTCGACCTGGACCTGAGCGGCCGCAACGTCCTGGTCGTCGAGGACATCATCGACTCCGGGCTGACGCTGTCCTGGCTGCTGGCGAACCTGTCCTCGCGCGGCCCGGCCAGCCTCGAGGTGTTCGCGATGCTGCGCAAGCCCGAGGCCACCAAGGTCGACGTCCCGGTGAAGTACCTGGGGTTCGACATACCGAACGAGTTCGTCGTCGGGTACGGGCTGGACTACCGCGAGAAGTACCGGAACCTGCCGTTCGTGGCGACCCTGGACGAGCGGGCCTTCGACTGAGCGTACCGGCGGAGACCGTGCGCAGGGCGTTGAAGCGCAGGTCGTAGTACCGTCATAGCTTCAGGGCGGATCTCGGCCGCTCAGGCGCGTCGACCTCCGACGTGGGGGCACCAACGGGTCAGGAGGCAGGGGCGCAGAGCCCCGCGATGATGGACGTCAAGCGCTATCTGCGTGGCCCGGTGATCTGGATCGTCCTGGCCGTGGTCGCGGTGATCCTGCTGTCCCGGGTCCTGGACGCGGCCAACGGGTACAAGAAGGTCGACACCGCGACCGTCGTCAACTCGATCGAGCACAACCAGGTCCAGAAGGCGACCCTGGTCGGTGGCGAGGACATGAAGATCCGCGTCACGCTCAAGCCCGGTTCCAAGAACGAGAAGATCCAGGCCTCCTACATCGAGGGCCAGGGCAAGGACCTGGCGAACCTGCTCCAGACCAAGTCCGACGACGGCTCGATCCCGGACGGCTTCGACGTCGACAACCCGAAGCAGAACTTCTTCGTCTCGCTGCTGGTCACGCTGCTGCCGTTCGTGCTGATCGTCGTGGTCTTCCTGTTCCTGATGAATCAGATGCAGGGCGGCGGCTCACGGGTCATGAACTTCGGCAAGTCCAAGGCGAAGTTGATCTCCAAGGACACCCCGAAGACGACTTTCGCGGACGTCGCCGGCGCGAATGAGGCGGTGGAGGAGCTCCAGGAGATCAAGGAGTTCCTGGAGGCCCCCGGCAAGTTCCAGGCCATGGGCGCCAAGATCCCCAAGGGCGTCCTGCTCTACGGCCCGCCGGGAACCGGCAAGACCCTGCTGGCCCGCGCGGTGGCCGGTGAGGCCGGCGTGCCCTTCTACTCGATCTCCGGCTCGGACTTCGTCGAGATGTTCGTGGGTGTCGGTGCCTCCCGGGTCCGCGACCTGTTCGAGCAGGCCAAGGCCAACGCCCCGGCGATCGTGTTCGTCGACGAGATCGACGCTGTAGGTCGCCACCGTGGAGCCGGGCTCGGCGGTGGCCACGACGAGCGTGAGCAGACCCTGAACCAGTTGCTCGTCGAGATGGACGGCTTCGACGTCAAGGGCGGCGTCATCCTGATCGCGGCCACCAACCGGCCGGACATCCTCGACCCGGCGCTGCTGCGCCCGGGCCGGTTCGACCGGCAGATTGCGGTCGAGCGTCCCGACCTGGCCGGTCGCTTCGACATCCTGCGCGTGCACGCTCGTGGCAAGCCGATCGCCACCGACGTCGACCTGATGGCCGTCGCCCGCCGGACCCCGGGCTTCACCGGTGCCGACCTGGCCAACGTCCTCAACGAGGCGGCGCTGCTGACCGCCCGGCAGGACGGCAAGATGATCGACAACAAGGCACTGGACGAGGCCATCGACCGCGTAGTCGCCGGGCCGGCGAAGTCGTCGCGGCTGATGAACGACAAGGAAAAGAAGATCACCGCCTACCACGAGGGTGGGCACGCCCTGGTGGCCGCGGCGTTGCCGCAGACCGACCCGGTGCACAAGATCACGATCCTGTCCCGCGGCCGGGCCCTGGGCTACACGATGGTGCTGCCGGACGAGGACAAGTACTCGACCACCCGTAACGAGATGCTCGATCAGCTGGCCTACATGATGGGCGGTCGCGCGGCCGAGGAACTGATCTTCCACGACCCGACCACCGGTGCCGCGAACGACATTGAGAAGGCCACCGCCCTGGCCCGGGCGATGGTCACCCAGTACGGGATGACCGAGACCCTGGGCGCGATCAAGCTGGGGCAGGAGCAGGGCGAGGTTTTCCTCGGCCGCGACATGGGCCACCAGCGCGACTACTCCGAGGACGTCGCCGCGATCGTCGACTCCGAGATCAAGAAGCTCATCGAGAATGCGCACAACGAGGCGTGGCAGATCCTCGTCGACAACCGCGACGTCCTCGACGCGCTGGTGCTGGAGTTGTTGGAGAAGGAGACGCTGAACAAGCAGGAGATCGCGACGATCTTCACCGACCTGCGTCGGGTCCCCCAGCGTCCGGCCTGGACCGGTTCGCACGTCCGCATCCCGAGCAACCGGCCGCCGATCATGACGCCGAAGGAGATCGCGCTGGCCAACGGGGTCTCCGAGGACACGACACCCCCGCGGACCTACCCGCCGGACAACCGTCCGGCGTACGAGCCCAACCCCGAGCAGGGCCGGCCGGGTCGCCCGCTCTGGGACCCGCCTAGCGCTTGACGGGCCGGCGCGGCTCCGTACGCTGCCTGGGCAGCCTGCCGAGACGCGACGATCCATCGACCGGCCGACGCAATTCCTGGACGCGCATCCCGGGCCGGGCCTGCAACCGGCGCCGCACTCGAGCGGTTTGGTCCTCGGTGAGCCGCGCGAAGCCCATCGCCAGCAGTGCCACAACGGCGCAGGCCGGGATGAGGAAGAGGCCTGCCGGCCCGGCCAGTTCCCATCTTTGGCCGTAGTGCGGGACCAGCACCGCCGCCGCCAGCACCACCACGGGCATGTGGATCGCGTACAGGGAGAACGAACAGCCGGCCAGTCGGTTGGCGACCCGGACAGCCCGACCCGGCGGCTTGGTCACGTCGGTGATCAGGGTCCACAGCAGGACCGCGGTCGCTGCTCCGATGAGCACGCCGGAGATCTGGAGGGGTGCTGCGGCCAGATGCGTGCCTGCCATCACCACCAGCAGTGCCCCGACCGACACGCGCCGAACGAATCGGATCCGCCGCACCGTAGATCGCGCCGCCCACCGGACAGCCTGCGGCTTGAGCGCCGCCGCGCCCACCCCGATCAGCCAGGCCGGGAAGAGCTCAAGCACGGGCCCGCCGGCGATGACGGAGCCTACGGCCACGACCGCGAGGGCAAGCAGCCGAGTCCGCCGCTGTCGACCGACAACCAGCACCGTCACAGCCCCGAAGATGCAGTAGAACCAGAACTCGTAGGACAGTGACCACAGCGGATAGTCGTGCCCGAAGACCGGTACGTGCAGATCCTGGACGAAGAATATGTTTCCGAGCAGGACGTGCGGAGCATGGGTGAACGGTTTTCCGGTGTGAGCGGTGGGGTTTGCGTACACATCGGCGGTTCCGAAGAAAGTCATGCCCGCCCGGTCCACGCAGAACGTCAACGCCAGGGCGGGCAGCACCACGATCCACAAGCGGGTCAGGCGGGCGGTCAGGTATTCCCGGATGACGAACTGCCCGGTCCGGCACTTGTCCAGAACCGCGCCGCCGACCCAGTAGCCGCTGAGGGCGAAGAAGACCAGCACCGCCTCGCCGCCGAGCGAGGCGAAGGTGTAGCCCAGTTGGGCCGCCGGATTGTGCGGGACGGTCAAGTAATCCCGGAAGAAGAACATCCGAATGTGGCCGGCGAGCACCGCGAAGGCGGCCAGTGTCCGGATCGCGTTGATCAGATGGTTCTCCGAGGCGGCTCGGCCGCTCGAACGCGGTTCCTCCGAAACAGCCATCCGGCACTCCTGATGAATCGCTCCGGTGTGTGCGGGGAAATTCGCACACACAAGTGATTAGAAGATTGTCGAGCGTTCGCTGCGCCGAACACTCGGCGTTAGGTCGTTCGAGTGCCGTGCTCCCCACGGCGCGCCACGCTTGACCAGAGGGCCGCCACCTACACTGGCGGGATGGTCGATCCGATCTCGTTGGACGTCCCCGAGGTGGGCGTGGCCGCGCTCCGGCCGTACGACGCCAAGCGGGTCGAGGACGCGATCCGGGAGATCCTGTACGCGATCGGCGAGGACCCGGACCGCGACGGCCTGCGCGAGACCCCGGCCCGCGTCGCCCGCGCCTATGCGGAGATGTTCGCCGGGATGTGGCAGTGCCCGGTCGAGGTCCTGAACACGACCTTCGACATCGGGCACGACGAGTTGGTCCTGGTCCGCGACATCGAGTTGTACTCGTGCTGCGAACACCACCTGGTGCCCTTCCACGGGGTCGCCCACGTCGGTTACATCCCGGCCGCCGAGGGCAAGATCACCGGGCTGTCGAAGCTGGCCCGGCTGGTCGACGTCTACGCCCGCCGGCCCCAGGTGCAGGAACGGCTGACCACTCAGATCGCCGACGCGCTGATGCGCATCCTCGAGCCCCAGGGCGCGATCGTGGTCATCGAGGCCGAACACCTGTGCATGACCATGCGCGGCGTGCGCAAGAGCGGTTCCCGCACGATCACCTCGGCGGTGCGCGGAATCCTGGCGAACGAAGCCACCCGCGCCGAGGCGATGAGTCTGATCATGCAGCCCGGATCGAGACGCTGACGTCCACCGCGGCCGTCCCGCACGGGGCGCGCCCCGCGTGGCCCGGGTGGCCGGCGCCCGACCGTTGTCTGGTCATGGGCGTGGTCAACGTCACCCCGGACTCGTTCTCCGACGGCGGTCGTTTCTTCGACCCCGAGGTCGCGGTGGCCCACGGCCGGGCACTTCTGGCCGAGGGCGCGGACCTGCTCGACGTGGGCGGGGAGTCCACCCGGCCCGGGGCTCTCCGGGTCGACGAGGCCGAGGAGCTACGCCGGGTCGTGCCCGTGGTCCGGGAGCTGGCCGGCGCCGGTGCGCCGGTGGCGGTCGACACCATGCGCGCGTCGGTGGCCGAGGCCGCGTTGGCGGCGGGGGCCCGGATGGTCAACGACGTCAGCGGAGGGCTCGCCGACCCGGCGATGACCCCGCTGATCGCCGAGGCCCGCGTACCGTACGTCCTCATGCATTGGCGGGGCCCGAGCTCGGACATGGCGTCCCGAGCCGTCTATGACGACGTTGTGGCCGACGTGCGCGCCGAGCTCGCGAAGCGCCTCGAAGCTGTTGTTGCGGCCGGGGTCGCCCCGGAGCAGATCGTGCTCGACCCCGGGCTGGGCTTCGCCAAGAACGCCGAGCACAACTGGGCCCTGCTGCGGGGGTTGGCGCGGCTGCACGAGCTGGGTCGGCCGGTGCTGGTCGCGACCTCCCGCAAAGGCTTCCTGGGGCGCCTGCTCGCCGTCGACGACCAGCCGCGCGACCTGGCGGATCGTGACGACGCGACCACGGCCACCTCGGCCCTCGCCGCCGCGGCCGGTGCCTGGTGCGTCCGCGTGCACGCCGTCCGCCCGTCCCGCGACGCCGTGGAGGTCGCGGCCGCGTGGGCGGCAGGTCAGGAACTCACCGGCACCGCCACCATGATCATTGACTTGGAGAGCGGCCGGGACCGGCCGACGAATCCCCAGTCAACCGGGCGAAAACCCTGATCGAGGGCCATCGCCGTCAATGTGTTCCGCGAGAAGAATTTGATGTGCCCGTGGTCCCACCCGACCGTCCAGTGCTTGTCGCTCTGGTTCAGAGCCGCGATCGCCAGGTTCTTCAGATAGCCGTGGTACGGCGTGCTGAGGACAAGTCGCCCACCGGGCCGCAACGCTTCGGCCGCCCGGCCGAAGAGCCGGCGCGGCAGGAACAGGTGCTCGATCACCTCGACTGCGAGGACCACGTCGAAGTTGCCGCGCAGTCGGGGCGCCAGCGCCTCGTTGATGTCCTGCGCCTCCCAATCCAAGTCCGGGTGAGCGCGCCGGGCCATTGCGATTCCGGAGACCGAGGCATCCGCACCCACCGTTCGGAAGCCCGCCGATGCCAGCGTTCGGGTGAGAGCGCCGTTGCCGCAACCAAGGTCCAAGAGGTCGCGCCCGGCTGCCGGGCCGAGTTTCGCGAACAGTCCGGGTATCAGACAGCCGTGGCTGTCCAGCGCGTCCGGAGAATCGAAGCGAAATTCGTCGAGCAGCGGCCCGCTCGTCTCCCCCGTCGCAGAGTCGCCTTTCACCAGTAACAACCTTCTTCCACGGTCAGGTATCGCTGCGGCCGCTCCTCCGCCGACGGGCGGGTCCAGGCTGCGTTGGCAAGCTTGCGGATCTCGTCGTCGCGCTCCCAGCGGGCGCCAAGAACCCCGAACAGAAGCTGGGTCGCGCCACCGAGGTGGATGCCCCAGCGGCCGAGTGCGCGTGCGTGGGCGGCCAAGGGCAGCGACCAGGCTCCGGCGCCGATCACGGCGACGTCCCAATCCCGCGCAGTCATCTCATCCTTCAGCCGGGCGAGCGCGCTGGACCAGTTCAGATCCACCGGCGGGACGAGATGAGCGTGCGGAGGCGGGCACAGCACGTCCATCTCGAAATCGGGCAGAACCCCGGGCCGGCCGGCCCATACCAATTCGCGCCGCTCGTACTGCGCGCGGATGGTCATGCCGAAAGGCGAGACCACAAGTACCCGCTTGCCGTGCAGCGCCGCGCTCCACGGTTGAAAGTGCCGAAAGGGTTCGAGGGCTGACATCGGGATGTAGGTGGCGTGCGGCGCGTAATCCCGTACCACCGCTCGCTCGCCCCATCGAAACCACACCGCCAGTGCGTCGATCTGACCGACGGCGTCCAGATATGTCCGGGCGAAACGCGAGTGCTCCGCGGCATCGACCGGGAACACGCCTGCACACTTGTAGAGACGAACGGCGTGACGGCCCCAGTCCTGAACCGAGCCCGCCGCGTCGCGATGTGCGAGGTAATGGCGGATGCTGAAAAGTTCGGCGGCACCGATCTTCGCCACCGCCATCGGCCTGCCCTCGCGGATCGTTGCGGCGAGCAGTTGATTACCGCTCTGGGGGGCAAGGACCGTGCACCCGCGGTACTTCCGTCGTTCGACGACGAACCGCGCCCGAGCCACGGGCCGCACAACGTCTTTGGCTCGTTCGATCAGCCTGAGCTGGAGACGCTCGACCCCGCTCAGCCCGGCCTCGGCTCCGCCCGCCGGTTGGTTCAGCCCCGACACCCCGGAGCCTCCGGTGTCCCGATGCTGCGATGTGATGCTCACGGCACGCCCCCGTCCGTCTCGCGACCACCTTGGGTGAGGGACCCGGAACCCGGCGAGCCGGTTGCTCCGGATGTGCCGCCAAGCCCGGGTAACGTACTGCTCCATGCGTAAGCGGCACGCCTCGAGCGGCAAGGGGAGATGACCGCCGCGACCCCATCGGATGGGGACGTGCTGCTCGAACTCAACCAGGACCTCTACACCGCGTTCGAGAACGCGGACCTGGACGGGATGGACGCCCTGTGGGCCGGCAACGGCCTGGCCGAGTCCGTGGTCTGCGTCCACCCCGGCTGGCCCACCCTGCGCGGCCGCGACGAGGTCATGCGGTCCTGGGCGATGATCATGGCCAACACCAGCTACATCCAGTTCGTGCTGACCGACATCGAGGTGGCGGTGGCCGGCGAGGTTGCCGTGGTGACCTGCGTGGAGAACATCATCACCGCAGCCGATGACGACTCGGAGTCCGAGTCCACGGCCTTCGCCGGGGCAAAGGGCGTGGCCACCAACGTTTTCCGGCGAACCGACTCCGGCTGGCGGCTGTGGGTGCGGCACGGCTCACCGGTCCTGGACGGCGTGGAGGACACCCTCGAGGAGTCCGACGACTCACCGGGCTGACGGTCACCCGCTCGCGCTAAGCCGGGCGCCGCACTCCTGACCGCTCGATAATGTTCCCTACCTGTACGAATGCGGCGTCTTCGGTGTCGGGGGCCCTGCACCGCGGCGGTGCGGTGTCGCTTGGGGAGGCGCAGAACGTGGCTGCATCGGGCACCTTGCGGGACCTGGCGCGCGCCGGTTTCTACTGGTCGAAGGCGCTGGTCGGCTACTGCACGCATCGCACGGACTACTTCTCCCCGTTGCCCACGCTCGGTCGACGGGCCACCGTCCGGTCGCGGACCGGTGGCACGATCCGGCTCTCGTTGCGGCCCGGCCTCTCGGACGCTCGCTCGCTGTTCCAGGTCTTCCTGGCTGAGGAGTACCGACTGGACCGCCTGGCGCGCTCCGCCGAGATGCGTACGTACTGGACCGATGTGCTCGCGTCGGGTGCTTGCCCGCTGATCATCGACTGCGGGGCCAACAACGGCATGTCCGCCGCCTATTTCGCCTCCGCCTGGCCCGGGTCGAAGGTCGTCGCAGTGGAGCCCGACAGTCGAAACATGGAGATGCTGGTCCGCAACACGGCCGCCTTCGACGTGGATCCCATCCTGGCCGCGGTCAGCGACGCTCCCGGCCGGTTCAGCATCATGAACCCGGACGACGACCTGCGCGGACTGCGCACGGCGGCGACCGAGGACGGCTCGATCGAGGGCGTCACCATCCCGGAGATCCTGGCGCGGTACCCGCGCCCGCAGTACGAGCCGTTCATCCTCAAGGTCGACATCGAGGGCGCCGAGGAGAACCTGTTCCGCGGCGACACCGACTGGGTGGACGACTTCCCGCTACTGGCCCTGGAACTGCACGACTGGATGCTGCCGGGCAATGCCACCTCCAAGAACTTCCTGTGTGCGGTGGCCCAGCGCAACCGTGATTTCGTCCAGATCGGGGAGAACACGTTCTCCATCCGAAACGGGCTGAGTTCCCCGCAGACCACGGCCACGATGGGCTGATCCGGCCCGCATCCCGGTACGGAGGGTCGGGGTACGTCCGAGCGAGTCGGTGGTCGGCCTGCGCCCTCCCGGCCCCTTGTCCCGGCCCCTTGTCCCGGCGCCGACTCGCCGTCCCCTGAGATCGGGGAGAGCCCCAAGCCCTCGACCTGCGCGGTGGTGCCCTCCGGTGCCGCGGCGGGTAGGTTGCTCTCCGGGAGTCGTGGCCGTACTCAGCAGCCGGAAGGGGGATGCTCGATGCGAGAGCTGGATCGCGTGGCCCTGCGCGGCCTGCGCGGTTTCGGTCGGCACGGCGTCCTGCCCGCGGAGCGGGATCTCGGCCAGCCGTTCATCATCGACGTCGATCTCGGCCTCGACACGAGCACCGCGGCCGGCTCCGACGATGTGCGCGACACGATCGACTACGCCGAGGTCGCCGACTCCGTGATCGCCCTGGTGGAGGGCGAACCGGTGAATCTGATCGAGACGCTGGCGGAGAGAATTGCGGCCGAGTGTCTGGTTCGGACGGTGGTGCAGACGGTCGAGATCACGGTGCACAAACCCTCCGCCCCGGTGGCGGTGCCATTCCAGGACGTATCAGTGACGATCACGCGGAGTCGCCAGTGAACGACACCCCGGCGTACCAGGTCGACGACACTCTCACCGGCCAGCTGCGTCCCATCCGACGCGCCGTGCTGTCGTTGGGCAGCAACTCGGGCGACCGTGCCACGAATCTGCAGAACGCGATCGACGCGATCCTCGACGCCCCCGGGATCTGGGGCCTGAGTGTCTCGCCCGTCTACGAGACCCTGCCCGAGACCGAGGCGGACGGGCCCAAGTTCCTGAACGCGGTGCTGATCGTCGACACCGAGATGTCCGGCGCCACGCTGCTGGAGCGCTGCCACGCGGTCGAGGAGGCTTTCGGCCGGGCCCGGGTCGGCGAGGACCGCAGTGGCCCGCGTCGCCTCGACATGGACGTGATCGCGCTGGCCGACCGGGTGCTGGACGACCCGGCGATCACGCTTCCGCATCCGCGGGCCCACGAGCGGGCGTTCGTGCTGGCGCCGTGGCACGACATGGAGCCGGACGCGCAACTGCCGACCCGCGGCAAGATCGCGGACCTGCTGCTCGACGTCGACCTCGGGACGATCCGCAAGATGCCGGACTTAGTGCTGGAACTTCCCGCCTGACGATCTGCGGGTGAGCCAAGGATGAACGCCACTCGCGGATGGGTGCTGGCAGCGATCGCGGCTGTCTCCGCCTCGCTGGGTTGGGGCGGGGCACTGCTGATCGACGGCCTCGGTCGGGCCTTGCCGCAGGTCCCGGCCTCCGCCCCGTCGGTGTTGGCGCTGTTCGCGGCGACCCTGTTCACGTTGGGCTTCACGACCCGGGCCCGGATGCGGGCCGCCCGGGAACGGCCTCCCGGGGCCAAGGCGATGGATCCGTTGCTGGTCGCCCGGTACGCCGTGCTGGCCCGGGCGAGTTCGCCGGTCGGTTCCGGGGTCATGGGCCTGTACGCCGGGTACGCCGTCTTCCTGGTGCCCGGTCTGGACCAGTCCGGGCACCGCAGCCTGGTCGGGATGGCAGCGCTGGCGGTGGCCTCCGGGTTCGCTGTGGTGGTCGGCGCGTTGTTCCTGGAGCGCATCTGTCGCGTGCCCGGCGACGGCGGTCCGGACAACTCGAGCCTGCCCCAGCCGCGGGATCGGGCACGCTGATCGGAAGCGTTCGCGACACCCGGCGCGCCTCACCAGAATCTCCAGTCACAGAAGTTACGTTTTGGCCATGACTCGTGGTCGACACCGCCAATCAACTCTCGTCAAGGCCGTCCCTCCGGTGACCGTCGCGACTCTGGCTA
Source organism: Sporichthyaceae bacterium (assembly GCA_036269075.1). Classification (NCBI taxonomy): domain Bacteria; kingdom Bacillati; phylum Actinomycetota; class Actinomycetes; order Sporichthyales; family Sporichthyaceae; species Sporichthyaceae bacterium. The sequence continues at coordinate 123,545 of DATASX010000117.1, read as the reverse complement.
CGGCCGGGCTTGCGCTCGCCGCGTTGACCGGCAGCATGCAGGTGCTGCGGATGGCCGTGATCGCGTCCTGGCTCATCGCGCTGGCCATAGCGGGCTACGCGGGCCACCGCGGCCGGAAGGACTCGCGGGAGCTGGCGCTGGCGGAATCGACCCGGCGACGCGACGAGAGCCTGTTCGCCGCACAGTTGGAGACCCTCAGCACCGGTATCAAGTCGCTGGAGACTCAACTCCAGCGGTTGAACACCGAGGCGGCCACGCTGCGCTCCGAGGTCGTCCAGCTGCGGGCGGAGAAGGCCGAGGCCGACGAGATCGTCCGGCTGGCACTTGCCGAACGGGCCCGGGCCGCTGTCGCCGAGCGGGAGGCCAACGACCAGCGCCTGCTCACCGCGGCTGCGTTCGAGGCCGCGGCGGCGGTCCTGGAGAGCCTCAGCTCCGGGGTGATCAGTGAGGACGAGCCGGACTGGGTGTCGTCCTGGATCGCGAACCTCGGCACCCGCGGGGAGCTCGACCTGACCATGCACGACGACACGATCGCACTCGACCTCTCGGCGTGCCGCGATGACACGTTGGTCGCCACCGCCTGAACTCGATCTGGCCGTGCACGACGACACGATCGCACTTGACCGCTGGTTGTTGCGCGAACAGACGTTGGTCGCAAGCGCCTGAGGAACACTCGGCGACCCGCGAAGGTGCCCGATCCGCAGCCGGCGGATCGGGCACCTTCGCGTTTCGGGTCGTCCGCCGCTCACGGGCGCGCCTCGATTCGCCGGTGCGGGCCGAAGGTGGCGCGCACTGTGCCATTGGTTCGCTCGCAAGCTCGCTCACGGACGACCCGGGGACCCCCGGCGGCTCAGGGGGTCAGGTCGGTCAACACGTTGGCCTGCGTGGGCGCCGAGCCGCGGGCGGTCCGGGTCGGCTTCTTTGCCTTGGTCGAGCTCGTGGACTTGGTCGCGGTCGAGGTGGTCGGCGTGTTGTTGGCCGGCGTCGACTGCGTGACCGAGGGTGAGCCTGACGAGTCGCTGCCGCCACCGAGCAGGCCGGGGTCGACGGCCCGCCAGGCGCCCGACCCGACCACCAGCGCGGCGGTGATGGCCATCAGCGCAAGCACCCGGCGCGGCTTGACGACGCCCAGCCCGCGCCGCCACGCATCCTGCGGCTCCGACTCGGTCTCCGCGTCGGCCCACTCGTAGACGTTGCCCTCGGCGTCGACGATCTGGCCGTCCTCGTCGATCCAGAACTCGCCCTCGGTGTACTCGTAAAGTTCCTCGACCTGCGTCCCGGCGACGATCTCGAGGGTCGTCTCCATCGCGCTCTCGTCCTGGTCGGCGGGGGCCTCGACGCTCGACGCCGCCGCGGGCAGTCGGTGCGGGGTCGGAGCGGCGAGCAGGTCCTCGAGGCTGCCCAGCTCGCGCGGCGCGACGACGCTGCGCGCGGAGACCGCCCCGGCCACCACTGCGCCCGCGTGCGACCGGCGCCGGTTCGGGCGGGCCTCCGGACCGGGCAGATCCGGGATCGAGCTGACGACCGGGGGCTCCTCGTACACCGGCGGGAACTCGACGTCGGCCTCGGGCCGACGCGCAGCCGGGATGGGCGTGGTCGGCGCCTCCGGGCGGCTACGCGCCGCCTGCTCGCGCTCGGCGTGCTCGCGGGCGATCCGCTCGCGAGCGATGCGCTCCCGCTCGGCGCGAGCCGCGGCGGCTCGCTGCTCCTCCGCGGCAGCCCGTTCGGCCGCGGCCTGCGTGGCGGCTGCCTGCTGCGCGGCCGCGCGTTCCGTGGCCGCCTTCTCGGCAGCGGTCTGCAGGGCCGCGGCGCGTTTCGCGTTGGCCTGCTCGGTGGCCGCACGTTCGGCAGCCGCACGCTCCGCGATGGCATGCTCCTGCGCCTGGCGCGTGTTCTCCTCGGCCAGCCGGGCCCGCTCCGTGGCTGCCCGCCGCACCGCCGCCTTGGCCGCGGCCAAGGCCTTCTGGGTGGCGGCCTTCTCCGCCGCCGCGATCTGCTCGGCGGCTGCCTGCTCGGCGGCAGCGTTCTCCGCGACGAGTCGGGCGTTCTCCTCAGTCAGCCGGGCGATCTCGGCCGCGAGCCGGGCGTGCTCAATTTCTGCCCGCTCCGCGACCCGCTCGGCCACGGCGCGCTCGGCCTCCAGCCGCGCCCGCTCCGCGGCGTCGGCCTCTGCGGTGCGCTGCGCGGCCGCCACGTCCTCGGCCGTGTGGGCCGCTTCCGTCGCCCGGGCGGCCATGGCCTCGCGAGCTGCCTCGGCGGCCTGCGCGACCGCGAGCTCCTGCTCGGCCTGCGCCGCCGCACGCTGGTGTGCGATAGCTGCGTGCTGCGCCTGGGCGTGCTGCTTGCCGGTGGCCTTGGCCGCGGCGGGGACGATCGGCTCGCCGCCCTTGCGCATCGGGGCGATTCGGATGCTTCCCCAGCGATCGGCGCCGTCGGTCGGCTCGGCCGCCGTGGCCTCGATGACAGCCGGCTTGCGTCCGACCACCGTCGGCACCTCGAGCTGCGGGCGCTTCTTCCCCGCGGGTGCCGGCTGGGGTGCGGCCGGAGCCGCGCCGGCGAGCAGCGCGGCACCGGCCGCGGCGGTGAAAGCAGGGTGGATCTCGCGCATCAGCCGGGCCGTCGGGCCCAGCCGCGTGGTCAGCTGCTGGGCGATGAACGGGACCGCGCTCGTGCCGCCGCACAGCAGCACACCGGCCAGGTCGCCGACCCGCAGGCCGGCGCTGCCGACGGCGTCCAGCAGCAGGTCGATCGACCGCTGCGCGACGTCCGCGACGGCAGACTCGAACTCGGCCCGGGTGATCCGCGTGGTGATCCGCCGACCGTCGAGCGTGACCTCGATGGTCGCATCGGTGGCCGACGACAGCGTTTCCTTGGCCTGCCGGCAGGCGAGGCGGAGCTGCTCCAGGACGGGGGAGTCCGCCCGGACCTCGGCGAGAGACTGCGTCGCGGTCGGCTCGAGGCCGCCCAGGACGTGGCGCAGGACGGCGTCGTCGAAGTCGACGCCGCCGAGGTCGTGCCGTCCCGAGGGGGCGCCGAGTGGCCAGGCCGCCCCGTCGTCGCCGACGCGCAGCGCCGAGGCCACGACCGACTCGCCGCCGAGGTCGAACACAGCGAAGGCGGCGCCGGGCCCGGCGCCGGTGACCCGGATCCAGGCCTGGCCGGCTGCCACCGCGCCGCTGACCAGCCGGACGTGCGCCAGCCCGCGCCCGGACAGGGCGCGCTGCATGAGCTCCAGCTTGTGGGCGCCCCAGCCGGCCGGGTGCACCAGGGTGACCGCGTCCGGCATTGCACGCTCGTTGGCCGCGGACTTGGCGATCACCCAGGCGACCACCGCGGCGGTGATGTCCTGCGGGAGCAGCATCGTGTGCCGACCGTTGGCCGGCCCGACCGTCATCGGGATCTCGTCGCCGATGCGCGGGACGAAGCGGCGCACCATGCGGTCCGGCAGCTTGGCTGCCGCGGCGGCCGCCTCGTCGCCGCAGCGGATCGCCCCGTTCGTGTCGACGAGCACGGCCGCCGGAACGGCAGCCTCCCGACCCAGCGGAACCGCGCGTACGGCTCCCGTGTCGTCTGCAACCGCCGCCACAACGACGGTCGCGCCAAGGTCGATCCCCAGCCGATACCCCATTGGAATCCCCCTCCAACCGGCTCCGCTCATGGCAACACAACGCGACGAGCCGGCGGGGAGTGTTGGCGCAATCATTGACCTCGCTGAGGTGAGCGGCCGAATTCTGGCCCCACCAAAATGGGCGAAGACGTGCACCAGCGCGGTTTTGCACTGCACGCTCCGCTCATCGATGATCGGGATGGGCACTCTCATACGCGGGACGGGCACTCTCATACGCGGGGCGTCAGATTTCGGCGGCCTCGGGCCCTCCAGATGACGCCTCGCTTATGAGAACGCCTCCGGCGGAGGCGAATTGGTGCCCTCTTGGGGGGCTTCCGAGTGGATTGCCCCATTCGGCCCATCCGGTAGAGGCCGCGATCGAGGCGAGATCAAGATGGTCGCGCTGAATCCCACGTGCCCGGGGACGTCGGCTCCGTCGGGGCGTTCGTGGAAGGACACCAATGTTGGACCGCGACCCGGAAAACCGCCCTGCCGAGCAGGAGCCCACCGCTGCGGCGGACTTCGGTTGCGCCGAATCCCCGATCCTCGCGCCGGTTCGAGACGCTGCGTTCCTCGCGGCCGAAACGGTGATCCCGCCGCAACGCGTCGCGCCGGTCCGGGTCGAGCGACCCCAGCGGCGCACGGACATCCAGGCCTTGCGCGCGCTCGCCGTCTGCCTGGTGATGCTGTACGACCTCTGGCCGAACTCGGTACGCGGCGGTTTCGTTGGCGTGGACGTGTTCTTCGTGATCTCCGGTTTTCTGATCACCGCTCAGTTGCTGGAGATCCGCCCGTCCCGGTTGGTGGAACTTGCTGCGTTCTGGGGCGGGCGAATCCGTCGTTTGCTGCCTGCCGCGACGCTCGTGCTCGCGGCGACGCTCGCGTTGTCCGCCTCGGTCGGCCCGCCCGGAGAGTGGAAGCACGGTGCCACCGGTGTGCTGGCTGCCGCCGTGGGAGTGCAGAACTGGGCGTTGGCCGGGCGGTCGTTGCCGCGCATCGACATCAACGACGGGTTGGGTTCGGTCCAGCAGTTCTGGTCGTTGTCGGTCGGCGAGCAGTTCTACCTGTGCTGGCCGATCCTGCTGCTCGCCTGCTTCTGGGTGGCGCGGCGGATTCGTCGCGACGACCGGGCGGTCGCCGGTGTGCTGCTGACGCTGCTCGTCCTCGGTTCGTTCGCGTGGTCGGTCAGCATCACCGCGACGTCGCCCGCTGCGGCGTTCTACGCGACCCCGTCGCGAATCTGGGAACTCGGCGTGGGCGCACTGCTCGCGGCGGTGGGCCCGATGCTGCCCCGCAGTTCCGGCGAGGAGCCGGACGACCGGTTGCGGATGATCTGCGCTGCAGCGGGCCTGGGCGCGATCGCCTGTTCCGTGCTCGCGTTCTCCACGGCGACGCCGTGGCCCGGCTGGATGGCCGCCGGTCCGGTGCTCGGTACCGTGGTGTTCCTCGCCGCTCGGGTGCCCGACGAGAGCATCCCGGGCCTGCTGCTGGCTGCCCCGCCGTTGCAGTGGCTGGGCGGTGCTTCGTACTCGATCTATCTGTGGCACTGGCCGCTGATCGTGTTCGGACCGCAGCTGATGGGGCATCAGTTGTCCATCCTGGAGAAGCTCGGGGTGCTCGTCCTGAGCCTGCTGCTCGGCGGGCTGAGCAAGCGGTTCGTCGAGGACCGGTTCCGGCCGGCCCGGCCCGGTACCAAACCGTGGCGTACGTTCGTCGCCGCGCTGGCCGGGATCGTCGTGCTGGTGGGCGGCTCCGGCGCGCAGTTGGCGGCCGCCGGGCAGGCCGAGGCTCCGGCCTGGACTCAGCTGCACGCCGCGCTGGCCGCCGACCACGGATGCCTGGGCGCGGGCTCGCGCCTGGCGGCCCGGCGCTGCCCGAGCGCGACCAACCAGATCGTGCCGAATCCGCTGATCGCCACCGCGGATCTTCCGGTGGCGGAGAAGAGCAACTGTCTGGTCGCCGAACCGTTCGTGGCGTTGCCGCGCTGCACCTACGGCCCAGCCGACGCCAAGGTGAACATCGCGCTGGTCGGTAACTCGCTGGCCGCGCAGTGGATGCCCGCCCTGCGCCAACTGGCCGACCGCAACCACTGGCGGATCTCCGAGTTCCTGTCCACCGACTGCCCGGTGACCACCCGTCAGTTCCTGCTGCGGGACCCCGCCACGGACGCCGCGTGTCTGGCCTGGGGACGCAAGGTGATGACCGCGACCACAGCCGGCCACTTCGCCGTGGTCGTAACCTCGGACCTCAGCGAGCAGACGAGTCGCACCTCGGCCGCCCACGTCGCCTGGGCCCGCGGGTTCGCGGCCGAGTTGACGTCCTGGCGAGCCGCGGGCTCGAAGGTCCTCGTGCTGCGGGCCACCCCGCTGCCCGCACACACGACTTCCTCGCCTGCCAACTGCGTGGCCCAGCACGGATACGACTACTCGGCCTGCGCGGGACCGCGTTCGCAATGGGTGCGGCCCGACCCGTTGGCCGACGCCGCGACCGCGCTCGGCGGCCCCGGGATGGACATGGTCGACCTGACGGACTGGTTCTGCGAGTCGCAGTGCCCGGCAGTCATCGGCGGCGTACTGGTCTACCGGGACGGCCTGCACCTGACGGCCACCTTCGCCCGGACGATGGCCCCGGCATTGGAGCCGTACCTGCAGCAGGAATTGCGGTCGCAGTCATCCGCAGCGCACAAGTAAGCGGCGACCCGGCCACGGTTGGTGTCGATCCGCGCTCGCGCTCGCGCCCGCGGCTGCAGGGGCGAGGAACTCTCGGCGACCCACGAGGGTGCCCGATCCACTGCGGAGGATCGGGCGCTCCTGCGTTCCGGGCTGAATCGACCACCCCATTCCGCTGCCGGCCGAGGGCTCGGGCGACCGAAACCCGTCCGGACTATTAGATTCAGTTCGGGACGAAGGCGCCTTTACGATCCTGTTCATGGCTGACCGAACCGGCGCGCAGAAACTCCTGTATCCGGAATCTGCCGCCGGCGGGTTCTCGCACGTCGACAGCACGGTCGCGTTCTACTCGCGGGTCAATGCCCTACTGTCCCCGGACTCCGTCGTGGTAGATCTGGGCGCCGGGCGGGGAGCATTCCTGGAGGATCCCGTCAGCTATCGCCGCGACCTGCGCCGACTGCGGGGCAAGGTGGCGCGGGTCATCGGGTTGGACGTCGACGAGGCCGTCCTGGACAACCCGGCCTTGGACGATGCACACCCCATCAAGGTCGGCGGCTCCTTCCCGTTGGCCGACAAGTCGGTCGATCTTATGGTCTCGGACTTCACTTTCGAGCACATAAGCGATCCCGCCCAGGTAGCCCGCGAGATCTCGCGCGTCCTGCGGCCGGGAGCTTGGTTGTGTGCCCGGACACCAAATCGGTTCGGCTACATCGGGATACCAACCCAGGTCGTGCCCAACGGGCTGCACGGCCGGGTGCTGGCCCGAGTTCAGCCGGACAGGCAGGCGAAGGACACGTTTCCCACCTGCTACCGACTCAACACGATGGCGGATCTGAAGCGCCATTTCCCGGAGGACGAGTTCGAGCACTGCTCCTACCTCGCCGACTCCGAGCCGGCATATTTCGGTGGTTCAACGGCTGCGTGCCGCGTCGTCCGAGCCGTCTCACAGATCGTCCCGGGCCGTTACCGTTCCGTGCTGTTCGTGTTCCTGCGGCGCAAGTGACGTTCGCCTGACCGACAGGCCGCTGGAGGCCGACGGCTGTCAGATAGGGCAGATCGGCGGCGGGGGCAGCCGACTCTTCGCCGCAGCGTCGCACGGTCGATCGACGAGGGCTGCGGACGGGACACCTTTCGCCACACCTGGCGAAGAAACGCCCCCAACCTGGACCGTTTCATCCGTTCGGCTCAGCGACCAACCGCCGGCGTATTCGGATAAACCATGATCTTCGGAGCGGCTACGTGGCCGTCACACCGTGGGCACGTGAGGAACTGCGGAGGATCTGCATGAACTTCCAGGACTACGTGTCGGTCATTCGCGAACGTTGGCTCTTGGTGCTGCTCGGTACCGTCCTGGGCCTTGGTCTCGGGTCGGCCGCAGCGTTTCTCTCGACCCCGGAATACCAGGCCAGCACCACATTCTTCATTTCCACGCCGGACCAGTCGCGGGACGCCAATCAGGCCCTGCAGGGCTCGCTGCTGTCCGAACAGAAGATCAAGTCGTACATCGATCTTGCGAGCAGCCGAAGGATCCGGGAGGAGGTCTCCCGTCGCGTCGGATTTCCGGTGGCGCCCGGTGCGATCTCCGCTTCCGCCCAATCTGGCACGGTCCTGCTCACCCTGAGTGTCCAAGACGACTCGCCGAAGCGTGCGCAGACGTTGGTCGATGCAGCCGCCGGCGCGTTCGGCGACCTGGTGGCGGATCTCGAGCGACCGACCTCGGGCGAACAATTGGTGGTTGCCCGCCAGGTGCAGGCTGCCGACCTACCCGTCGCTCCGGTCTCGCCGCGCAAGAAGACGGACATGTCGCTCGGGCTGCTGCTGGGTCTGTTGCTGGGGATGTTCGCCGCGGTTGCTCGGCACACGATGGATCGCACCGTCAAGTCGTCGGAGGCATTGGGCGACCTGGTCCAGGCGCCGGTGCTCGGAGTGACCCAGTATGACCCGACCGTCCGGTTGCGTCCGCTGATCGTGCACGACCAGCCGCACTCACCGTTGGCCGAGACCTTCCGGCAGCTGCGGACGAACCTCGAGTACGTCGACCTCGACCGTTCGAATCGACTGATCGTCGTCACCAGCGCTTTGCCCGACGAGGGCAAGACGGTAACCGCCTGCAACCTCGCCTTGGCGCTGGCCCAAGCGGGCAGCCGGGTTGCGATAGTCGAGGCGGACCTGCGACGCCCGAAGGCGGCGGAGTACATGGGCGTGGAGAACGCGGTCGGACTGACCACCGTGCTCACCGGGCAGGTCTCGCTCGACCTTGCACTGCAGCCGTGGCGCGGGGGTCTGCTGGACTTCCTGGGAGCCGGAGCCTTGCCACCCAATCCCAGCGAAATGCTTGCCTCCTCGAAGATGGCGGCGCTGCTGGACGAGCTTCGGGCGCGGTACAACACGGTGATCTTCGACGTGACCCCGACCCTGCCAGTGGCAGACGCGGCCGTGCTCGCCGCGAAGTGCGACGGGGTCGTGCTGGTGGCCCGGTCCGGACGAGTCCGGACCGACCAGGTCACCGCAGCTGCGCAGACGATCCGCCGCGTCTCCGCGCCAATCTTCGGTGTCGTCCTGTCGATGTCCCGCGCCAGCCAGGCGGGCTCCTACGAATACCGGTACACCCAGAACAGCGAGTACAGCCGCTCGGTCGCACGCCGGGCACCCGACGGCCTGCGAGGGACGGCGCCGCCACCGCCCCTCGGACCGCCGGCCGCCAGCGCCGTCGCGGCGGACCCGCCTGCGGTGGCCACCTCGGTGCCTGGCCCGCGGACTTACTCGAGAGCCGAGCGGTCGGTCGACGACATCCTCTCCAGCCTCGGCGAGCGTCGCCCTAACGAGCCCGGCCGATGGTGATCCGTCGGAAGTGACTGCGGCCGTACCGGCGGCACATCGGCCGATAGCGCGTCGGCGAACGGCGCGCGCAGCCTCCACCGCAGCTGTTCCGGCCGAACACCGGAAGAGCGTCGTCACGAATCGACTCCCTCTGGACGAAGGCCATGACCCACGTACTCGACGCGCCCGCCCCCGTCCGGGGGGCGACGGTTTCAGCCTCCCGCTGGATGGCGGTTGGACCGTGCATGGTTGCCTGTGCCGGAGCGATCGGCGAGCTGGCATGGCCGAATTCTCATGCGCTGATGCTGGCGTTGACCGGTGCCGTCACCGCGGTTCAGGTCGGCGCGCTGCGGGCGTCGACCCGGGAGGCAGTGCCGTTGGCCGCCCTGGTGATCGCCGTTCTGAACTCGGTTGGCGCGGCCGGGTACTACTTCTTCGACGCGGTGGCCGACAAAGGCGACGCGTCGTCCAGGGTGCTGACCACCGACGCGGGAACGTACCGTGCCGCGGCGATCACGTTCGCCACGGCGAGCCTCTGCCTCTGGACGGGCGCCTTGGTGGCGGCCCGTCCGGGACGCCCCACCGCGATCCGCCTGCCCCGGCTGACCCGACCGGTGGGGAGCTGGGTCCTGCTGTCGACCGGCTCGGTCCCGATAGTCCTGCACGTCGTCGGGCAGGGATGGCACGAAGTCCTGATCCGTACCGGATATCAGACCGTCGGCGGCCCAGTGCTGCTGATCAAGGCCGGTTCGTTGCTGACCCCCATCGGCATGACTCTGGCGGCATTGGTGGTGTTCGACCCGAACCGGAAATCCGCACGATCCATCGGCGTCGCAATGCTGGTTGTCTATTTCGGGTTGGCGTTGTCCCGGGACACCCGTGGGATCGGCCTGTTGCCGGTCTGCCTGCTGATCGGGGCCTTCGCCACCGGGCGACGCATCCGGCGGCGGACCGTCCTGGTCACGGCCCTGGCCACGGCTTTCCTGTTCCAATTGCCGTTGGCCCTACGTGGCGATGCTGGGGATTCGGCCGGCCTGATCCCTTACGCCCACCAGTTGGCCCACGATCCTGGCTCGGCATTCGTGTCGGAGCCTTATTCGGTTTTGGGAAATCTGTTGTTCTCCGTGCCGCTGACCGGTGTAGTCGCCACCCAGGAGCACTTTCCCCGGAAAGCCCTGATCACCAGCCTCGATCCGCTGCCGGGCCAGTTCACGGACTGGGAGGACATCAAGAGCGGGTTGCGAGTGAACAGCGCGGTGCCCTTCAGCGGTCTCGGCGAACTTGCCTCGTCCGGTTACGGGTGGCTGGTCGCTGTATTCCTGTTGCTGGGCGCGGGACTCACCGCCGCGCAACGGGCGATCGCGGCGTTGCCTGGCCTTCGCTCCACCGGCGGATTTGTGGTCGGCAGCGCGCTGACCATTTTCCTTTCCGTAGGCCTGCTCGAGTACAACCTCCGTTCTGATCTTCGGTACTTCTGGGATCTGGGTGCGCTGGTTCTCCTGTTGCGTTGCTGGCCCACGTGTGGCCCGGACCCCAGCGCATCCTCGGCTCTCCCACCGCGCTCGGATTGGCAGGCGGGAAGATGATCTCTCGAGAAGCTGTCGTCCACGTGGCTGGTCACCGAGGATTGGTCGGATCGGCGATCTGGCGTCACCTGGTTGCGGCTGGGTTCTCGAACCTGGTCGGTGCTTACAGCTCTGAATTGGATCTGAGGGACCATCAGTCCGTCGAGTCCTGGTACCAGCGGATTCGTCCGGAGTACGTGGTACTGGCCGCGGCCCGGGTGGGCGGAATTCTGGCCAACAGCGCTCGACCGGCCGAGTTCCTGTCCGACAACCTGCGGATCCAGGTGAACGTGATGGATGCGGCAGCCCGGCTGGGCGTGCGGAAGTTGTTGTTCCTCGGCTCGAGTTGCATCTACCCGAAGAATGCGCTGCAGCCGATCGCCGAGGAGTGCCTGCTGACCGGTCCGCTCGAGGAGACCAATTCCGCCTACGCGCTGGCCAAGATCGCGGGCCTGCAACACGTTCAGGCGCTGCGCAAGCAGTATGCGTTGCCCTACATCAGCGCCATGCCCACGAACCTGTACGGGCCAGGGGACAACTTCGACCCGATCAGCAGCCACGTGCTGCCCGGGATGATCCGAAAGTTTCACGACGCTGCGACCAACGGTGCCGACCGGATCACGTTGTGGGGAACCGGTACCCCGCGTCGGGAGTTCCTGCACGTCGACGACTTGGCCCGGGCTTGTCTCGTGCTGCTGGATGACTACGACGGCGACCTGGCCATCAACATCGGGGTCGGCGCGGACCTGACGATCGCCGAACTGGCGCAGGAGGTGGGTCGGGTAGTCGGCTGGCGGGGCGAGATCGAGTGGGACGCCGACAAGCCCGACGGAACTCCCCGGAAGCTGTTGGATGTCAGGCGCATCGAACAACTGGGTTGGAAGCCGGAAATCTCCTTGCCGGACGGTCTGGAGTCGACCTACCGCTGGTTCCTGGGGAACGTCGCATGAGACGACTCATCGAGAAACATCGAGGCCAGCTCAGTGCGGGGCGTGCCGACGCGACGGCCGCCGCGCGCGTGCTGCTGGTGGGCATCAATTACTGGCCCGAGCCGACGGGTATCGGACCGTACACAACTGCCCTGGCCGAACACTTGGCGACGCGCGTGCAGTCCGTGGAAGTGGTCACGGGTCTGCCCACCTATCCCCACTGGTCGGTGCCGCCGGCTTACCGGCGCGGGCGGCTCTTCCGGGAGGAGCGCCGCCGGGTGGCGATCACTCGGGTCAAGCACTACGTGCCCGGGCAACCGGACGCCGCTCGCCGTGCCATGTATGAGGCATCCTTCCTGGCTCATGTTTGCTGCGTGCCTGTCCGGCACCGCCCGACAGTCGTAGTCGGGGTCAGTCCTGCGCTGGCCGGCGCAGCGGCCGCCGCCGCCATGTCCGCGCGGTACGGGGCAAGGTTGGTGCTGATCGTGCAGGACCTGGTCGGCCCCGCCTCGCTCCAGAGCGGCGTGACCGGAGGCCGTCGGTTGGCGGGTGTCGCCGCGCGGTCGGAGCAGTCGGTGCTGCGGCGGGCCGACGCACTGGTCGTCGTGAGCGATGACTTCCGTGCGACATTGGAGTCTTACGGAGTCCCGGGAAACCGGATTCACACCGTGCGCAACTGGGCTCGGGTGCCTGCGCCGCGGACGGATCGAGAACAGACCCGGACAAGTTTCGGCTGGTCCCAGGACGCGACCGTGATCCTCCACACCGGAAGCATGGGATTCAAGCAAGGTCTCGAGAACGTTGTCGAGGCCGCTCGACTTGCTCAGGGCGAGCCGCGCCTGCGCTGGGTGTTGATGGGGGATGGATCGCAGTTCGACCGCCTGCGCATTGCGGCTTCGGGGCTTCCCAATCTCGAGTTCCGCCCACTGTGCAGTGACGCGGACTACGGATCGGTCTTGGACGCGGCCGACATCCTGCTGTTGAACGAGCGCCCGAGCGTTGCGCAGATGAGTCTGCCGAGCAAGCTCACCAGTTACTTCTCGAGCGGCCGTCCGGTGGCCGCAGCGGTGCGCCCGGACAGCGCAACCGCGGCCGAATTGCGCTTGGCGGGCGCGCCCTCCCCGGTCGCCCCCAGCGATCCGGCGGCTTTGCTCCAGTTGATCCGTGAACTTGCGGCCTGCCCCGAAAGCTGCGCGGCATACGGCCGGTCGCAGCGCGACTTCGCCCTCCGGAATCTGAGCTTCGGACGGGCGATGCGTGACATGGAGGTGATTCTGTGTCCTTCGACGATCGCTACCCCGCTTACCTGACAGCATTTCCGGAAGAAAGGGAACACCTTCCTGCGCAGGAACAGTCGGCGCGGGTCGGCAACCGACCTCCGTTCCCGAGGCAACGAACCGGACGACCGGTCCGGAACGCCTCCTTCGCACGCGGCCGCCGTCGGCGTCTTACCGTGCGGATCCTTGTGGCGACACCAATCTGTGGGCTGGCGTGGCTGGTCGTGACGGGCGTGCCGGCTGCACGGAGCCTTGAGCACCTGCGCTCGGATGCCGTCGCCCTGCGCGCCGCCCTGGATCGCCGTGACGTGGCCGGTGCCGAAGCGACCCTGCAGCGAATGAGCCGCTCGGCTCGGCAGGCCCACCGACTCACCCGTGGTCCGGTTTGGGCAACGGCAGCGCGCATTCCCTGGCTGGGCTCGCCGTTGCGCTCGGTCCGAGGCATAGCGGATGCGGCGGACGGGACGACCACCGCCGCGTCACGTGCCCTGACTTCCGTCGGCGCGTTGGTCGGCCCGGGCCGGCTACGCGGGGCCGATGCCGGACTCCCGACTGCCGAACTGCAGCGCGTCATGCCGGTCCTCTCCGATGCGACTAAGGCGGTCTCGCAAGCTGCGGCCACGGTGGCCGGACTGCCCAGGCGCACCTGGTGGGGCACCGTGGACAACGCTCGGGCCCTGTTCGCGGACCGACTGGAGGACCTGCGAGCCGGGGCCGGGCAGATCAACACCGCCGCGCAGATCGCACCTGCGCTGCTGGGCGCAGGCGGGCCGCGCAGCTATTTCGTCGCCTTCCAGAACGACGCGGAAGCCCGGGGCACCGGTGGCCTTCCCGGGGCTTTCGGCATCATGGACGTGGCCGACGGCAAGATCCGATTCGAGAGCTTCTACACCGATGTCGCCCTGTCCGGCGTCACGGCGAACGTCGATCTCGGTCGGGACTACGACACCCTTTGGCGTGCCTCGGGAAGCGAACAGTTGTACGTGAACAGCAACCTGGGCCCGAATTTCCCCGACGCCGCACGGATCTGGCAGGCCATGTGGCAGGCCAAGACCGGTCGGCGACTCGACGGCGCAGTAGCCGTGGATCCGCAGGTTCTCAGTTATCTGCTGGCGACTGTCGGGCCCGCGACGTTGCCGGACGGTTCGAGCATATCCGCGGACAACGTCGTACAGCTGACGGAGAACACGGCTTACCTCCGATTCGGACCGGACATCACCGGGCGCAAGCGGTTCCTGGTCCAGGTGGCCGAGGCGGTCACCAAACGGATGGCTGACTCGCACGGCGACGGCTTGGGTCTGCTCACGGCGCTGGCCAGAGCGGTGCGCGATCGGCGTCTGCTGGTCTGGACCGCCGACCCTGCGGTCGAGTCGCAACTCCTGCGCCTGCCGGTCTCCGGCGCGGTGCCTGAGACGAGCGGCCCTTACGCCGGGCTCACCGTGGTGAACGACGGGGGCAACAAGCTCGATTACTACTTGGATCGGTCGTTGACCTGGGATGCGCGGCAGTGCCACGGCGTTCGCGTCGTGACGGTGACGATCGATCTTCGCAACTCGGTGCCGTCCGACGTGACCAGTCCTTTCGTGGTGGCACGCAGTGACTCGCACCCATATGCGGTCAGCTCTGGAGATAACCGAGTGCTGGTGTATTTCGCGGCCTCAGTGAACGGCAGGTTGACGGCCGCGACGCTCGATGGACGACCGCAATTCGTCGGCTCGGGCATGGAGCACGGCCATCCGATGTACAGCTTGGATGTCGAGTTGCCACGTCAGCGAACTCGACGGATCGTCCTGCACCTCGAGGAGCCCGCTACGCCGGGCACCCCCTTGGTTCCCCCCCAGCCCTTGGTCCGTCCGATGGCTGTGACGGTCCGTCAGGCCGGGTGCGCGCAGCAATCCGGGAAGCCGGCACCGTCCCGGGAAAACCCCGTCGCGCCAATCCCGGGACGGGGCTCGTTGAGCCGTCCGGCGGACGGTGCACCAAACCTCTCGCCCCGGGAAGTTGCTTCCAGTTGAATTTGATCGGTCGACTCACGAGGGTTTCGGGTCGCGCGGCCTACCGGCCACGCGCAGTACTCGGTGCCGGCGGACGCATCACGGGGGACCTATGACGCAACAACCTCTGGTCGGCGCCTCGGGCGTCGAGGTGCAACTGCCCGCTCCGCGTCGCCCCACGGTTTCCGTCGTCGTACCGCAACCGGACGCGTCGGCCCTCGGGCAGGTCGCAGCAGCGCAGGCCGAGTCGCTCGGGGCGCCCGCCGGCCGACGGCGGGACTGGCGGTCGGTGTATCGGTCGGCGACCATTGTCGCCGATAGTGCGGCGGCCGTGCTCGGGCTGAGCTTGGTCAGGTGGTCGGAACCGGACCTTGGGTGGCACTGGTTCGCCGTTGCTCTCGTGCCGACTGTGCTGGTCTGGATCGCGCTGGTGGCCGTGCACCACGGCTACCTGAGCCAAACGTTGGACCCCGGTGGCACTGGTCCGCGAGCCGTCCCGGTCGCGGCGGTCTGGCTGTTGGGGTTGCTGGCCGGTGGGCCCATCGTCGCCGATGTCCAGCCGCATCGCACCTGGCTGGCGGGGCTGCTGCTGGTCGTGTGCGCAAGCCTGGTCTGCCGTTGGCTGCTCCTGGGTTGGTTGCGCCGCGCCCGGGTGCGCGGCCGGTGCAGGCAGCGAACGATCCTGATCGGATCGGCGGAGACGGTGACTGACCGGGCGAGCAGATTGCGGACCGCGCCGGACCACGGGATCGAGATCGTCGGCTACTGCCTGTCGGACACCGCCGGGTTGGATGTCGAGATCGACGCCGATCCCGACGTACTGAGCGGTCGGGTCGAGGACCTCGAAGCGCTGCTCGCCGTGACCGGTCCGGACCTCGTAATGATCCTTCCCGGGTCGGGCCTCTCGGGTGAGCGATTGCGGCGGCTGGCCTGGCGGTTGGAGACCGCGGGCGTGGAATGGGTTGCTTGCGCAGGCATCACCGAGACTTTGCGCCACCGCGTCTCGGTCCGTTCGATCGGTCACGCTCCGATGGTTCAGGTCGCCGGAGTTCGCCTGTCCGGTCCGGCGCGCGTGCTCAAGGGCGGCTTCGACCGCCTGGGCTCCCTAGTCGGCCTGGTTCTCGTAGCGCCTCTGCTCGCCGTGGTGGGATTTGCGATCTGGAGCCACGACGGCGGTTCGCCGTTCTTCTGTCAGACCCGGGTCGGGCGTGGTGGCCGGCAGTTCCGCATTCTGAAGCTCCGCACGATGACCGTCGACGCGGAATCGCGCAAGGCCGAATTGCTGCATCACAACGAGAGCGGCGGCGTCCTGTTCAAGATCGTCCAGGACCCGCGGGTGACCCCGATCGGTCAAATCCTGCGGCGCTACTCGATCGATGAACTGCCTCAATTGCTCAATGTCCTGCGTGGCGAGATGTCATTGGTCGGTCCGCGTCCGCCCTTGCCGGAGGAGGTTTCGGAGTACTCCGCCGACATGCGTCGACGGTTGCTGGTAAGGCCGGGGATGACGGGTCTGTGGCAGGTGAGCGGTCGATCGAGCCTGACGTGGGCCCAGACCGAGATGCTGGACCTGAGATACGTCGAGAACTGGTCGTTGAGTTACGACCTGCTGATCCTGGCCCGGACCTTTCGGGCGGTTATTTCAGCGCGGGGCGCGTGCTGAGTGTCCTGCGCCGCTCGAACGGCCTAGCGGGAGATCCTCATGGTCCGCCGACACTAAACTCGGCTTCGGCTATGCGGAGGGGGTTCGCATGACGCGCAATGCGGTGGCGAACGACGTACCGGTTCTCGATCTCTCGCTGGCGCCAGGCGAGCGAGTTGCTTGGGGAAAACCCACCGCCGTCGTTTATCTCTGGGGAATCTGCGAAGTGCTGTTCCTCACCAACCCCCTCCAGATCAGCTCGCGGTTGCGCGTGGCTGTGCTGCGTGCGTTCGGGGCGCAGATCGGTCGGGGCGTGATCTTCCGACCGCGTAGCCGGGTGAAATTTCCCTGGAAACTGCACGTCGGCGACCGGTGCTGGATCGGCGAAGGCGTCTGGTTCCACAATCAGGACCACATTTATGTCGGGCATGACGTGGTTATCTCGCAGGAGACCATGTTGACCACGGGCAGCCACGCGCACCGACGGGACATGGCTCTGCTGACTCGTCCGATTCATGTCGAGGACGGCGTCTGGATCACCTCCCGCTGCATCGTGCTGGGCGGCTCCCGGATCGGACGTAGCTCGTTGGCGCGGCCGATGACCGTGGTGGACGGTGCGATTGCCGCCAACACCGTGGTTTCGGGCCCCGATTGTGTGAACCTCGGCCCGAGGTTCGCATCCCTCGCCGCGGGGCATCCGTGAGGATCGCCCACGTCGTCACCTACCTCTCGGTCGACGGCGCGTTCGGCGGTCCGATCTCGGTGGCGTTGGCTCAGGCCGAGGAGTTGGCCCGGCGCGGCCACGAGGTGGAGCTGTTGGCCGGGTGGGACGGACGTGCGGAACTGCCGGAATCGCTGGTGCACCACCGCTTGTTCCGGGTGCACCGAGTGGGCCCGGGTTTCGTCGGCCTCGCGTCCCCGCACCTCTGGTTGTACCTGCTGCGCAACCGTGACAGGTACGACGCCGTCCATATCCATCTGGGACGCGACCTGATCACCTTGGCTGCGGCGCGACTCGGGCTCGGCGGGGCCCGAAAGGTTGTGGTCCAGACGCACGGCATGATCATGCCAAGATCGCGAGCTGCGGTCCGGCTCGTCGATTGCTTGGCAACCCGGCGGGTTCTCGACGGCGCTGACACCGTGCTCGTGCTGACCGACGACGAACGCCGAGGCGTGGCGGGCTTGACGAGGGATCCGAGCCGCATACGTACCGTGGCCAATGGCGTTCCGTCGCCGGCCTGGACGCCGCGGTGTGAGGACGATGGTCGGCCGGTGGTGATGTTCCTGGCGCGGTTGCACCCCCGCAAACGAGTCCTGGCCTTCGCACGAATGGCCGCCCTGCTGGTGGCGGCCGGATGCCCGGCCGACTTCGAGATTATCGGGCCGGACCAAGGCGATTTGCCTGCGCTGCGCGCATACCTGGCGGAGCACGGCCTCGGTGGCCGTGTCCGCTACCGCGGGGTCGTCCCGCAGGGCGGTGCGCGGGCAGAGATGCAGCGAGCCTCGGTGTACGTGTTGCCCAGCGTCGGCGAGGTTTTCCCGATGACCGTCCTCGAAGCCATGTCCGCCGGGACCCCGGCAGTCCTGACCGCCGATTGCGGCATAGCGCAGGAACTGCGAGACCGAGGCGCCGCCACGGTCACCGACGGCAGTCCGGAGGCGCTCGCGTCGGCCGTCATCGCGCTTTTGGCCGACTCGGAATTCCGGGCCCGGCAGCTCGCCTGTGCCGACGAGGCGCTGCGCGACTGGCTCAGCGTCGAGGCGGTGGTGGACCGGTTGGAGACCGTCTACTGCGCCGCGCAGCGTAGTTGATGCCGATCGGCCGCGGGCATGATCGGACTTCTGAGTCTCGGCCTCGGTACGAGGGTCAGGAGGCGGTGCCCGTCGGGGAACTCGGCTGGGCGGCTTCCGCCGAGCGGCTCGACGGGATGGCGCAGGGCGTGGCCAGGGATGCGGTGTCAAGTGTCTTCGCAGCCGAGGCGTGGCCGGTTCGACTGCCCGCGTGCACCTTTCGTAGGCCGATCGCGGTGGCAGGCCAGACGCAGGTGACGAAGGCGATGGAGGAGGCGAGGACGGGTCCCGCGACGCCCACCCTGGCACAGAGCACGATCGAGAGCACGATGCTGGTCAAGGCCATCAAGGCGTGGCCCCAGGCTTGGACGCGGAAGCCGAACGCGTCGGTGAGGAGCATGCCGGACGGCAGGTGAGTCGCGATCACGACCAGGAGGAGGGCAAACGCGACGGCGAGTCCCCGGTCGGCCGTTACCTGCCCGTGGGTCATCAAAGCGGTCGCCCATGGGATGAAAAGTACGAGCAAGGCGGCCATCGGGGCGACGCCGGCGGCGAACCAGAGGGTGGTTCGGCCCAGGTCGGTCAAGCCGGTCCGCCCCTCGCGGCGACGCTGCGCGAATTTGGGCCACAGCGCCATGCCCGCCGAAGTCACGAGGCCGATACCCAGGCCCTGCAGGGAGGCCGCCGCGCTGTAGCGGGCGACGGCCACCGTGCCCAGCATGTGACTGATCACGATCCGGTCGGTGTGATAGGTCAGCGGGCATGCGAGCGAGACCACCATCATTCCGCGCGCCACCGAGTGTGTGACCCGACCGGACGACCGGAACCGACAAACGGCGAGCAAGTCCCCGATGGGCACGTTCAGTGCCCGGGCGCCGAGCCGACAGGCCAGAACGGCGCCGGGCAACGGCGTGGCCATCAGCGTCAGGACGTACCAGTAGGGATTGGTCGTCCATTGAGGGAGCGCACAAAGAATCGCGATGTTGACGACCGGACTGATCGCCTGGAGACAGATGACCTCACGATTTCGGCCGGCGCCCAGGGCCAGGGAATATCCCAGCCCGAGCGGTAGCGAAACGGCGAAGAGGACTATTCCGGCCGTGGCACTGGCCTCGAGTGCATTATCGGCCGGGAACTTGAGCAGCACGTGCCACAGGCGCATCGCCCCCAGCGCTATCGCCGCGAGACACAGCAAGAGACAGTTGCGCACCAGAATCCGGAAGCTTCTGCCGAACGTCTGCAAAACCTCGGCCTTGCGGCCGCCGGCGCTGTTGACCACGTCGGCGCCGACACCGAGATTGGCGAACGGCAGAAGGGCCGGCAGGCTCGTGATTATCGACACCGATCCGTATCCGGAAGGACCCAGACTGACGACCTGGATTCGGGCGGAGATCAACCCGCTGATGCCCCAGATGGGCACGGTGATCAGTTGGGCGAGAAGCGCCCCGCCAGACGCGCGGGTGAGCTCGTCCGACAGGAAGGGTCGTGCCGGCCGGACCAGCGCCGAACGAGCGTCGGTCGAGTGCACGGTCGTCCTCAACTCTCGAGAGCAAGCGAGCGGGTGCTCCGTCCCGCCGCGGAGCACGGGCCGAGCGTAGTTGTTCTGTGCAGACGTTCCGGGCTGATTGATCCGCCTGAGTGAGCGTTCGCCGTGCCCGCTCGCCCATCTGCGGCGTGGTCCACCACTGCGCGTCGAGGTACGGCCCGCCGCGGTACCGCGGAGATTGTCAGGCGTGGCTGCGGGCTGCGGGGATCATCGCGGCCGCCGCCCGGACCAGCCGACCGGACAGCGCGTCGTCCAGCTTCTGGCGGTCGTGGTCCACCATCAACGTAGCGAGGGCACGCCAGTCCGTCCGAGCTTGCCAACCCAGCTCGCGTTCGGCCTTCGAGGCGTCACCGATCAGTGCAGCGACTTCGCTGGGGCGCTCGTAGGCGGCGTCGTAACGGACGTACCGCTCCCAGTCCAGTTCGGCCGCGGCGAATGCAACCGCGCAGAAGTCGCGGACACTGGCCGCCTTCCCAGTTGCAAGGACGTAGTCGGAGGGTTGGTCCTGCTGCAGCATCCGCCACATGCCTTCGACGTACTCCGCGGCGTAACCCCAGTCACGGACGGCGTCCAGATTGCCGAGGTAGAGGGCATCCTGGAGGCCGGCCGCGATCATCGCGACGCCGCGGGTGATCTTGCGGGTCACGAAGGTCTCGCCGCGCCGGGGGCTCTCGTGGTTGAACAGAATGCCGTTCGCGGCGTACATGTCGTAGGCCTCGCGATAATTGACCACAGCCCAGTAGGCGTAGAGCTTCGCGATGGCGTAGGGAGACCGCGGGTGGAACGGGGTCTGCTCATTCTGCGGCGGCGGTGTCGAACCGTAAAGCTCGGAGCTCGAGGCCTGATAGAAGCGCGTCTCGATCCCGGCGTTGCGGATCGCCTCCAACAAGCGGATCGTGCCGATCGCGGTCACGTCGCCGGTGTACTCCGGCATTTCGAAACTCACCCGGACATGGCTCTGCGCGCCAAGGTTGTAAACCTCGTGGGGCGTGACCGTCCGAAGCAGGTTGACCAGCCCGCCGCCTTCGGTCAGGTCGCCGTAGTGCAGGAACAGCCGGCGGTGCGCGTCGTGCGGGTCTTGGTAGACGTCGTCGAGGCGTTCGGTGTTGAACGTGGAGGCTCGGCGGATCAGACCGTGGACCTCGTAACCCTTGGCCAGCAGAAGCTCGGCCAGGTACGAGCCGTCCTGTCCGGTGATACCAGTGATCAACGCTATCCGGCTCATCGATTCCCCCGAACGCAACGGCGAGCGTGTACTTGGCTGCATCCGGAGCGTAGGTCGGCAGGCGGCACAATCCGGAGCGGATTGATCCAAAAGGGTGATCGGCCCACAGATCGGACAATCAGGCCAAAAATAAGCGGCCGTGGGCGCGCGGATCAGGCACCCACGAAGCCTGCGACGTAGTAGGGGACAGGACGAGCGAATCAGTCGCTGACGGTCCGGCGGCGTCGGCGGACGGTCAACAGCACACCGCCGGCGATCAGCGCCGCACCTGCCCCGCCGATCCCGGCCACCTTGGCGCCGGTGCTCGGCAGCGGCCCGTCGTCGTCGTAACCGGGGTCGCCGGGCTCGTAGCACGAGTCGGTCGCGTCGTCGCTGTAGGCGTCGTCGTATGCGGGGTCGTCGGTGGGTCCGCTGTCGTCGCAGTAGCCGCCGCCGCCGAAGCCACCGTGCTCGTGGTGGAACCGGTGGTGATGGTGATGGTGGTCGCCGCCGCCGCCCCCTCCCCCTCCCCCGCCGCAGCCCCGGACGAACAGTTCGGCAGAGGCGGAGTCGCCGGTGGTGCCGGTGCCGGTGATCGTGTGCCGTTGGCCGCACCAGTCTTCGGGGATGGTGATCTGGAGGGTGAACCTCCCGGTCGGGCCGTCGGGGACGTTGGCGAAGTGCACCGGGACCGAGTGGCCGTCGATGGACACGATCTCGTTCGGCACGTAACCGAAGCCGCGCACTCCGTCGTTCTCACCGGCGAACGGGTTCGGGTTGCTGACGACCAGCGTCGGGTTGTGGACGTAGGGCGCGGCGAACGCGGTCCCCGTGCCGAGCGCTACGACGCTGGTCAGCCCCAACGCGGCGCCGCAGGCCACCACGCCTGTTTTGAGCTTCATGCCGATTTCCTCCCCAGCTGTGGCGCCCGAAACGCTTGGACGCCTCTCCCCGCCGTGAATCGTAGGGATTCGGGTCGGCCCGGAAAATGTGCAGGACACACCTCTTCGTCATGCCGATTGGCGTGATCAACTGAACGTTCCGGCACGTCAGAAATCGAGGCAGCCGCTCGGGCCTGCCAGCTCGATCCCCCTGGCTCAACGGGATAACGTGATCTTGGAGGGGAACGCAAATGCCTGAGAATGCCGCGGGTCGGAAATTTCGAGTTCTGTTCGTCTGCACCGGAAACATCTGCAGATCACCGTTTGCGCAGGTTCTGACCCGGCACCTGCTCGACGTGCACCTTGGTGCCGCGGCGCAGGAGTTCGAGGTCACCAGCGCCGGGGTCGGTGCGGTGGTCGGGGCGCCGATGCATCCGGCCAGTCGGAGAGCCCTGGAACCGTGGGGGTTGGCCGGGGCGGCCGCGCAGGATTTCCGGGCTCGGCAGTTGACCGCCCTCGATCTTGCGACCGCCGATCTGGTGCTGACCGCGACCACGGCGCATCGTGCCGATGCCTTGCGGATCCGTCCGAAATCGTTGGCGAATGTCTTCACCGTCCGGGAATTCGCTGGTCTGGTCGGATCGGTCGACCTGTCCGGTCTGCCGGTCGACCCGGTGGCTCGGGCGCTGGCACTGGTCCCGGCGGCGCGCGGTGCACGCGGAATGACCCCAGCGTTGTCCGCGGAGGACTACTCCGTCCCGGACCCGATTCGTGGTTCGGTTGCCGATCACCTCAACTCGGCGCGGCTGGCTGCCGAAGCACTCCAGGCGACGGTTGCCGCCCTGGTGCCCGCCGGCGGTTCCGCATTGGCCCCCGGTGCCGGATACGCCACCGGTTGAGCAATTCACCCGCTGTTGAGACCAGCGCAGCGGCCGGTGATTCGAGCCGCGGGATTTGCCGGTCCATTGCGGCAACGCAGACATGACATGCCGGAAACCCCTAACGGCGGCGGACATAGTTCGCTGCCCCGTATTCCGACGTGCTTATCCCCAGGGCAGTCGACGGGGAATACCCCCGATTTCCATTTCCCCTCCAGACCTAGCGTGAAGGGCGGGACTCCTCCGTTCGGAGGAGGGTGAACGCGCAGGATCCGCCTGTGCTTGCCGATGGGGAGATCAGATGGCGAACCACTCGATGCTCGACTGGATCCTGAACCTGCTGCGTGACGACCACGCCCGCGCGGCGTTCAACCAGGACCCGGTCGCGACTCTGACGTCGGCCGGCTTCGACACCAACTGCGGGGACCAGCTCGACGAGGTCCGCCGCACGCTCGTCGACCACGCGTGCATCGCCTCGAACGGCGAGGGGCACGGCGGCGAGTCGGGCGGCGCGGGCTGGGACTCGGGCTGGGACGGCGAGCACGACCACGACGGCATCGGCAAGATCCACCACATCCTGCGGGACTACCGGTGGACCGAGACCACCAACATCACCCACAACGAGACCACGAACACGGTCACGAACAACACGACGAACAACACGACGAACAACACGACGACGACCACGACGAACAGCAACAACACGACGAACAGCAACAACACGACGAACAGCAACAACACGACGACGAACAGCGATAACGGGAATCACAGCGACAACGGAAACAACAGCCACAACAACACGGACCGGAACGCGACCGTCAACGGCAACGGCAACGTGGTCACCACCGGCGACCACGACCAGGTCGGCAACGGCAACATCGCCGGCGACGGCAACCAGGTCGGCAACGGGAACGTGCAGGGCAACGGCGACAACACCATCAACGGTGACCACGACACCCAGAACACCGGCATCGGCAACCAGCTGATCAACGGCGACATCCTCAGCCACGGCGGCCTGATCTCCGGTGGCGTGCTCAACGGTGGCGTGATCAACGGCGGGCTGCTCGACCCGACCCTGCTCAACGGCATCGGCAACGGGATCCTGTCCGGCAACGGCAGCATCCTGTCCGGCATCGGCGACGGCCTGCTGAACGGCTCGGCCAACGGCCTGCTGAACGGCTCCGCCAACGGCATCCTGGGCGCGGTCGCGAACGGCACCCTCGACGGGACCCTGAACAACGCGCTGCAGGGCGGCGTGCTGAACGGTCTCGGCGGCATCCTCGACGGCAGCCCGATCCTCAACGGCAGCCCGATCCTCAACGGCCTCCCGATCCTGGACGGAAGCTCGGTTCTGTCCGGCCTGGTCAACGGCGACGACGTACTGGGCGGCGGCATCCTGAGCCCGACCGTGATCGCTCCGATCACCGACGTGCTGAACCCCAACGGCCTGCTCCACGACGGCGTGCTCGACTCCGCCACCGGCATCCTGAGCGGCCAGGGCGGCATCGCCGACGGCCTCGGCGGGATCCTGAACAACCAGAACGGCATCCTCGACTCGACCACCGGCATCCTGAGCAACCAGGGCAGCGTCGCCGACAGCCTCGGCGGGATCCTCAACTCCGGCACCGGGATCCTCGGCGGCAACGGCGAAGAGGTCGGCTACGTCGGTGACGTCGCCGAGAACCTGCTCAACCCGATCGTGGCCACCGCGCCGATCGGTCTCTCGGTGCTCGACCCGGTCGTCGGCGCCGGCGGCATCGCCAACGGCCTGACCGCGATCGCTCCGGTCGCCGACGGGCTGACCGCCCTGGTTCCGATCGCCGACGGCCTCACGGCCGTGGCCCCGATCAGCGCGCTGACCGCTCCGGTCACGGCGCTGGCTCCGGTGAACGCCCTAGACGGCGTCACCGCGCTGGCGCCGATCGCGGGCATCGCGGACGGGCTGACGGCGACCGCCCCGATCGGCGCCCTCTCCGGCATCACCGGGGTCGCGGGACCGATCACGGCGCTGGCCCCGATCGCCGGCATCGCTGACGGGCTGACGGCGATCGCGCCGGTCGGTGGCGTGGCCGACGGCCTCACGGCCCTGGCCCCGATCGCGGGCATCGCGGACGGTCTCACAGCCCCGATCGGTGTGAACGCGCTGACCGCTCCGGTCACCGCTCTCGCGCCGATCACCGCCCTGGCCCCGATTGCGGGCATCGCGGACGGGCTCACGGCCATCGCGCCGATCACTGCGCTGACCGCGCCGATCACGGCCCTGGCCCCGATCAACGCCTTGGCTCCGATCGCCGACGGCCTGACCGCAGGCGTTCCGGTCACCACCGGCCCGATCAGCGCGCTCACGTCGCCGATCACGGCCCTGGCTCCGGTGACTGCCCTGGCTCCGATCAACGCGCTGACCTCTCCGGTCACCGCGCTGGCCCCGGTCACGGCGCTGGCTCCGGTCACGGCGCTGGCTCCGATCACGGCCCTGGCACCGATCAACGCGCTGACCGCGCCCATCACCGCGGTCACCTCGGTGCTGACCGGTCCGGTCGCCACCGGCGCCGCCAGCCCGACGACCACCGCCGGTGTGAGCAACCTCCTCAACGGCGCGACCACCGTCGTGGACCCGCACACCGGGGTCCTGGCACCGGTCACCAGCGCGGTGGACCCGTCGACGGTCCTGTCCGCGCCGACCAGCGCCCTGAGCAACGTCTCGCCGAGCGTGGACCACGTGGTCACCACCGCGGTGGCCCCGGCCGTACTCGACGGCATCACCTCGACGGTGACCAACCCGACGGTGAGCCCGATCGCGAGCGTCGCCCCCGGCGTCGTCTCGAACGTCGGCGCCACCACCTCACCGCTGCTGGATGTCCTGCACTCGCAGAACAGCCCGCTGGCAACCCTCACCGCTCCGGTCACGACCGCGGCCGACACGGTGCACACGGTGGCCCCGGTGACCGCCCTCGCTCCGGTCGGCGTCTCCACGCCGGTCACCACGGCGGTCGACGCCGTGCACGCGGTGACCACCGGTGACGTCTCCGGGCTGACGACCGACCTGTCGCACCTCGTGACCGCGCCGATCGACACCCACGCGGCGGACAACGTGGCCAACTCGCTCCACGGGGCCGACACCACCGCGACGGCGGACACCGCCGCTCACGTCACGGACTCGGTGAACCACCTCATCCACGCTTTCTGACGAGCCCGCGAGGGAACCCCCCAGGAAACCGAATGGCCCGCTCCGGGAGGAGCGGGCCATTCGGCCGTTCCGGCCGAGACGTCTCAGGGACGCACTGAGGCGTTCGGTGAGGAACCGGAACCGTTCGGGGAGGAGCGGAACTCCGTGGAGCCGGAGTCCGTGCTGTCCGGCGCGGGCGCCGGGGCAGCTGGTGCAGGCGCCGGTGCGGCCGGTGCGACCGGCTGGGTGTGCTGCTGGGCGGGGGCCGGCGCTACCGCGGCCGGCGCCGGAGCCGCGGGCGACCAGGAGGTCCAGCCCGAGTCCGGGCGCGGATCCACCACGGGGTACGCCGGTCGCTGAACGACCCCCTGCGGTCGGGCCGGCCGGCCCGGGCCCGGGATCACGACGACCCGGCGCGGGCCGACGGCTGTCGCGGCGTTCCGCCCGGTCGACCGCTCCGGCGCCCGAGCCTGCGTCGGTACTGCGACGGTGATCGCCGGTGGGTTGGCCGGAGCCGCCGTCGGCGCGGCCGGCTGGGCCGGAACCGCGGGTGCGGCGGGTGTCGGGGCGGCGGGTGCCGCGGCAGGTGCCGGGGCCGCCGGGTGCGCCTGTACCGGCGAGGCCGCCGACCGGTGCGGGGTCTGCAGGTAGTGCTGGCCGAAGGTGCCGGCGACCATCGCCATGGTTGCCGTGGCCAGCAGGAACAAGGCCCGGTGCCTGCGCTGCCGGGGCGGGTCCACGACCAGCACGGGGGAGGCCGGGACCGTCGCGTCCGGCCGCGGCGGAGCGTCGGCCTCCGGCCGGCCCGCCGTGCCCGTCTCCTCGTTCTCGTCCATCGACTCGGTGGCCTCCGCGGCGGTCCGGGCGGCCGGCACGCTCGACGCGGGCGCCGGGACCGAACGCAGCGCCGACAACGCCGCACCCATCGCGACCGCCAGCTTCGGGTCCAGCCCACGGTCGAGCTGCACGCCGGGCCCGAGCCGGGCCGACAGGGACTGCACCACCAGCGGGATGCGCGACGAGCCGCCGGTCAGCAGCAGCCGCTTGAGTTCGCCGGGTTCCAGGTCGGCGGAGTCCAACGCGCTCTCCAACGCGTCGATGCTGGACGCCACACCGGGGGCGATCAGCTCCTCGAACTCCGCGCGGGTGATCCGCACACTGGTGGCCAGTTCGCCCAGCAGCACCGGGATCGTCGCGGTGGTGTCCGTGCTCAGCGCCTCTTTCGCATCGACGCACTCCCGGCGCAGCCGGGCCAGCGCGGTGACGACCATCGGGTCCGCCGGGTCCAGCGCAGTCTTCGCGGCGCCCAGCCCGTCCAGGACGTGGTCGAGCACTGCGTCGTCGAAGTCGATGCCGCCCAGATTCGGCAGCCCGCTCGGGATACCGACGACGGCGAACTGCCCGTCCGCGCCGGCCCGCATCACGCAGGCGTCGAACGTGCCCCCACCGAGGTCGTAGACGGCCAGGGCGCCGGCGGCGGTCAGCCGTCCGGAGTGGGCGTAGGCATACGCGGCCGCGGCCGGCTCGCTGATCAGCCGCGCCCGGCTCAGGCCCACCTCGGCCAGCGCGCGGGCCAGCAGTTCGCGCTTGTGCGGGCCCCAGGAGGCCGGATGCGTCACCGCGATCTCGTTCGGCTCGCGGCCCTGACGCTGCGTCACATGCGCGTTGACCCAGGCAATCAGCTTCGCTGCCAGCGTGTGCGCGTGGTAGGCGTCGGCGCCGATGAGCAACGGGGTCTCGTCGCCGATGCGCCGCTTGAATCGACGGACCACGTGGTCCGGGTCGACCAGCGCGCGGCGTTCGGCCGCATCGCCGACCAGGAACCCCGAACCGCTGCTCAGGTGCAGCACCGAAGGCATCGTGTCCGCCCGACTGCCCAGCGGCACGGCGACCGCCAACTGCCCGGGGGTGGCCACGGCCGCCGCCGTGAACGTCGTCCCCAGATCGATCCCGAGTGCGTAGCCCCCGGTGCTATTGCTTCCGGTACCCATTTCGGGTTGCCCCTCCCGCTGTTTGCCCGCCTTGCGCCCGGGTTCATATGACCCGAGTAGGGGCTGTCCGCGCGCCCCGGGGGTTGGAAAGGTTCCTTGACCACGGGCCCGCTTTGCCGTCCTGGTGGGGCGTTCCGGAGGGTGGGACCGACCCGCTGACCTGCGGGTTTGCTGGGGCTTGACAAACTGGGACGTAAGGCAATTTATGGGGCCTTCGTTACTTGTGTTTCATTTGATACCAGTGGGGTTGATGTGGTCAGAGCCCTCGGACCCCCTAATGATCATGCGGGGCTCGCGGGATTTTCCCCGATTCGGGGCATGTGTCCGCACTGGCAGCTTTCTCGGCATGACGGGGCGAACAACCGAACCGTCCTGAAGACGAAGACACCGATCACGACCGAAGGACGGCGACAAAGATGGCCACCTCTCTCCTCGACTGGATCATGCATCTGCTGCAGAACCCGGAGGCCCGCGAGCACTTCCAGGCCGACCCGCAGGGCGCGATGACTTCGGCCGGCCTCGGCTCCGTCTGTGGCCAGGACGTCCGCGACGCTCGTGCGTTCCTGCTCGACAACCCGAACGTGCACCAGCTCGACGACAACAAGGCGGCGGTGCGCGGCGAGGCCGGGCACGACCACGTCAAGCACCTCGTCGACAACTACGCCTTCGCGCCGAGCCACAAGGCCGACAACGTCATCCCGGTCGCGCACACCTCGAGCCTGCGCGCCGACCACGTCCGCGGCGACGGCAACGACGACCACCACCACGCCGACCGCGTCAACCACGTGAACCACCGCGTCAGCGAGCAGCGCATCCACGACGACCGGCACGACCGGTACGCCCACATCAACGACTCGCACGACGAGCACGAGCACGCGTGGCACGAGTACGGCGTCGGCCCGACCACCGACGGTGGCACCGGCGGCGACCTGCACCACTCCCACGTGGCCCACGACCAGCTCGAGATGGGCGGCCGCGGCAACCTGCTCGGCGACGGCAACGACTTCAGCCAGACGTCCACCCGCAGCGCGACCACGAGCTCGGACAGCCACCAGCACGACCAGACCGTCAGCGGCAACGGTGCGGCCGGCCGCAACATCACGGCCAACCACACCAACACGGTGGACCACACCGACACGACGGTGAGCGGCAACGGAGCCTCGGGTCGGGACACGCACGCCGATCACACCACCGTCAGTGGTAACGGCAGCGCCGGCCACGACGTCCACGTCGACAAGAATGGCCCGGTCATGGGACAGGGAATGGCGAACGGCGACATCGACCACACCGGCAGCCTGGCCGGCCTCGACCACACGGTCTCCGTCGGTGACGTGAATCTGCTCTCCGGTCTGGTCAACACCGGCGACGTACTCGACGGCAGCCTCGACCACAGCCTGAACCACGCCGTGGACCACAGCCCGATCCTGTCGCCGCTGTCCGACGACCCGATCCTGTCCAACGACCCGATCCTGTCCGGCGACCTGAACCGCAGCCCGGTCCTGTCCGGCGACCTGAACAACAGCCTCAACCACGTCCTGAACCACGACCTCAACGGCGACCTGAACCACAGCCTGAACCACCTGGGTCAGGGCAGCCTGGACGACCTGCTGCACAACACGGACGTGCACGACATCCACGACATCGGCCACGAGATTCACGTACTGGCCTAGTAGTCCGACAGCGAGCTCGCCTCGAGATCCTGCTTCACCGTCCGGGGGGACGGTGGGGGGAGCAGGGGCAAGCCAGAAATCCGAGCTCGCCGCACGACCCTGCAGTTCGACCAACCCAGTGGGGGGACCACGTGGGAGGGGAAGCAGGGGGTAAGGAACACCTCGGCTCGTCCGCCTGCCCGCGAGTCGCGTGGTTAGCCCCACGCGACCGACCGAGGTGAAAGGATCGGCCCCGTCCTGGGCAACGCACCCCAGGACGGGGCCATCCCTCTTTCCGGGATGGGTTGGGGATTCCGGCGCAGGGCAGGTGGGGCGGATGGCGGCAGCGGAGGCAGTGGTCGGCACCGTCGAGGCGGCGCTGGAACTGGCCGTGGCCTGCGGCCGGAAGGACTTGGCGACCCGCCTGCGCAGGGCGGCGGTGGGACTGGCCGACGACCGCGTGCGGGTCCTGGTGATCGGCGAGTTCAAGCAGGGCAAGAGCCAACTGGTCAACGCGTTGGTGCGGGCCCGGATCTGCCCGGTCGACGACGACATCGCCACTTCGGTGCCGA
The DNA here is from genome assembly GCA_036269075.1 of Sporichthyaceae bacterium. Taxonomy (NCBI): domain Bacteria; kingdom Bacillati; phylum Actinomycetota; class Actinomycetes; order Sporichthyales; family Sporichthyaceae; species Sporichthyaceae bacterium. The sequence goes on along the minus strand of DATASX010000117.1, from coordinate 93,364 downwards.
CCTCGGTGTCCTGGGGCGAGCAGCCCTCGGCGGCGCTGGTGAAGGAGAAGCCGCGGGCCGGTGACGGCCCGGATCCTGCCGAGCCGGAGTACGAGCGCACCCCGATCGCGGTCGACGACCTGGCCGGGCACGTCAGCGAGACCGGCAACCCCGGCAACCGGGCGGGCCTGTCCCACGTCGAGGTCTCGCTGCCCGCGACGTTGTTGGAGGGCGGGCTCGAGCTCGTCGACACCCCCGGGGTCGGCGGCCTCGGTTCGGTGCGCGCCACCACGACGTTGGCCGCGCTGCCCGGCGCCGACGCCGTCCTGCTGGTCTCCGACGCCGCGCAGGAGTACACCGGCGCCGAGCTCGAGTTCTGCAAGCACGCGGTGAAGCTGTGCCCGAACCTGACGTGCGTGCTGACCAAGATCGACCTGTACCCGGAGTGGCGGAAGATCTACGCGCTCAATGCCGAGCACCTGGCCGCGGCGGGCGTCACCGCCCAGGTGATCCCGGTGTCCTCGACGCTGCGCTGGCACGCGTTGGAGCGCAACGACAACGAGCTCAACGTCGAGTCGGGCTTCCCGGTCCTGGCCACGCTGCTGACCCAGATCGTCCAGCACGCCGACCTGCTGACCCGTCGGGCCGCGGCGAACACGGTTCTGCGGGTCACTGAGCAACTCTCGTCGGCGTGTTCGTCCGAGCTCGGCGTCGCAGAGAACCCGGAGACGGTCGACGCGATCATCCGCGGGCTGGCCGAGGCCAAGTCCCGGATCACCGCGCTGCGCGACCGGTCCGCGCGTTGGCAGCAGACATTGGCCGACGGCGCCGCCGATCTGTCCTCCGACATCGACTACGACCTGCGCGACCGGCTGCGCGAGATCACCCGCGCCGCGGAGGAGGAGATCGACTCCTTCGGCGACCCGGCCGTCGTCTGGGTCGAGTTCGCCCCGTGGGTGGAGGAACGGGTTGCCGCGGCCACCTCGGCGAACTTCGTCTGGACCCATGAGCGGGCCCGCTGGCTGTCGACCCAGGTCGCCGAGCACTTCGCCGAGGACGGGCAGTTGGCGCTGCCGGAGCTCGAACTGGTCAGCGGGACCTCGATGCTCGACGAGATCCGCCCCATGGCCCTGTCCAGTACGGATGACCCGAACATCGCCGACAAGGCGCTGACCGCCGTCCGTGGCGGCTACATCGGGACGCTGATGTTCGGCATGTTCTCCACCGTGGCCGGGTTGGCGATGCTCAACCCGTTCTCGGTCGGCGCCGGAATGCTGCTCGGCGGACGGACGTTGCGCGATGAACGCAAACGGTTGCTGACGAAGCGGCAAGCCGAGGCGAAGGTGGCCGTCCGCCGCTACACCGACGACGTCATATTCCACGTAGGCAAGGATTCCCGCGATCTGCTGCGCCGCCTGCAACGGCAATTGCGCGACCACTTCACCGACGTCGCCGCCGAGTTGGAGACCTCGCTGGCCGAGTCGATGCGCACCGCGGAGACCGCTGCCCGTGCGGACGCCGCCCAGCGCGACCAGCGCGTCTCCGAACTGCGTGCGTTGCTGACCCGGATCGCCACCGTCGAACGGTCAGCCGCCTCGCTGGTGTCCGCCCCGCCGGCCGTACCCGCGGGCTCCGACCGTGGCTGATCGGCCCGAGATCGGCTCGCAGGTCGCCGTGCTGTTGCGCCGCGCCCGCGAGGTCTACGTCGACCTTCCCGAGGTCACCGAGCGCATCGACGCCTGCGCGGCCCGCCTCGACGGCCCGATCCGGGTCGCCATCGCGGGCAAGGTGAAGGCAGGCAAGTCCACGCTGCTGAACGCGATGGTCGGCGAGATCATCGCGCCGACCGACGCGGGGGAGTGCACCCGGATCGTCACCTGGTACCGCGACGCCCCGGTGCCCCGGATGACCCTGCAGAGCCACGACGGCGGCCTGCGCGACCTGCCGATCAACCGCAAGGATGGTCGGTTGCTGATCGATCTGTGCGGGGTGGCGCCCGAGCAGGTCGAGCGGTTGTCGGTCGACTGGCCGTCGATCGACCTGGCGGCGATGACGTTGATCGACACGCCGGGCATCGCCTCGACCTCGGCGGAGCTCTCCGCCCGCACCGAGGCGTTCCTGACGCCCGGGTCGGAACCCGGCGAGGCCGACGCGATCGTCTATCTGATGCGGCACGTGCACGCGGACGACATCGGTTTCCTGCAGGCTTTCCACGCTCACTCTGCCACCGGCTCGTCGCCGGTGAACACGGTCGCGGTGCTGTCGCGGGCCGACGAGATCGGCGCCGGCCGCGTCGACGCGCTCACCTCCGCGGGCCAGATCGCCCGCCGGATGCGGTCCGACCACGCGATCCGTGCGCTGTGCCAGACCGTGGTCCCGGTGGCCGGCCTGCTTGCCGAGACTGGACGGACCCTGCGGCAGGCCGAGTTCAACGCGCTGGCCGTGTTGGCCGCCGCCGACCGAGACTACGTCGAGGGCCTGTTGCTGTCCGCCGACCGGTTCTCCCGCGAACTCCCCGAGGGCGCGCCCGACCTGCCGCCGGCGGAGGTCCGCCGCGAACTGTTGGTCCGGCTCGGGCTCTTCGGCGTGCGGATCGCGCTGCCGTTGATCCGTCAGGGCTTCGCGGATGCCCCGGCGTTGGCCGGCGAACTGGTGCGGCGCAGTGGGTTGGCAGACTTGACCGGGGCGCTGGCGGCGCTGTTCACCGAGCGGGCCGGGCTGCTCAAGGCGCGCTCGGTGCTGCTGACCCTGGAGCGGATGATCCGGCAGGTGCCGACCGACGCCTCGGCGGAACTGCTCGGCGAGATCGAGCGGATCACCGCCGGGGCCCACGAGTTCGTCGAGTTGGCGCTGCTGGGAGCGCTGCGCGCCGGGGTCGTGGCCATGGATCCGGAGCTGACCGCGGAGGCCGAGCGAATCCTCGGTGGCTCCGGGCAGAAGCCCTGGGTCCGGCTGGGCCTGAACTTCGGCACGCCGCCCGCGAAGCTGCGCGCCGAGGCGGCCGAGACCCTGACCCGCTGGCGCCGCCGGGCGGAGAACCCGGTCTCGGTCCGAGCCGTGGCCGACGCCGCCAGGGTGGTCGTGCGTACCTGCGAAGGGATCATCGCGGCGCTGCCGCCGCAGGGAGCCTGACGTATCGTCAGTTCTGATCCCGGCTTGGGAATGCCGAACGCCCCCGGCCGTGGGGGCCAGGGGCGCTTGGGGAGTCTTCGGCAGGCGCGGGTGGCGTCAGGCGGTCGGGCCGACCGGGCCGGGGCCCTCGCCGGGAGCGGTGACGTTCGGCACGTTCATGTCCGAGCCGTCGTCGCCGGCTGAAGGCATCTTCGGGTCGGCGGGGAAGTTGGGGTCGGCGGGGGCGGCCGGGGCCTGCTTGCCGGCGCGATCGGCGGGCAGCGCGGACGGCGCGGGCTGGTTGCTGCCCGGCTTGCTCTCGAAGTCCGGGGTCGTGACCTGTCGGCCGTTCTCCGCCGTGGTCGCCGGCTTCGGCGCCGGGGGCTGCATCTCCTTGCCGGTCTGCGGCCCGCCCGTCGAGTCCGCGGAGGTCTGACCACCGTCAGCCTGCATGCCCGGGTTGTACGCGTTCGGCGGACCATCCGGGTTCGGCTGCGATACCCCAGACTGCGGCGACGGGACGTCAGCTGCAGCGGCGCCGGTCGCCGAGGGGCCGGCAACGACGAGTAGGCCGGCGCCGATCGTGGTCCAGAGCTTCCAGGAATTCCTCATTTGCCGTGTCCCCCTGCATCCAGGCCGCGGCCCGGGCATTCCGGGCCTAACGGGAGCAACACTGCTCGGATCGGGCAATCGCGCGAAATCGGGTTACTCCGTCCGTGCACGCCGATCATCGATGATCTGGCGGGGCTCTCTCATACGCGGCGTGGGCTCTCTCATGCGTGAAACGGGGCTACGGGCCAGGTCTGGCCCCATCGGTATGACGCCTCGCTCATCAATGATCGGAGCGGACGGCCTACTCGGCAGCCTCGAGGGTGGCGCGCAGCCGGGAGAACAGGTCGGCGCGACTGGTCGCGCCGCAGCGGTGCCGGATGCGGGCGATGTGGTGCTCGACGGTCTTGGCCGAGATGAACAGCCGGGCGCCGATCTCCTTGTACGTCAGGCCGTTGACCAACAGCGCGGCGACCTCGCGCTCGCGGTCGGACAGTGGGACCTCACCGGGTCGCGGCGACATGGCGTGTGCGCGCACCGGTGCCTCCGGCGCGGTGCCGGCCGCCGGCTCGAGCGGGCGCAGGTCCGCGGCCGCGACGTCCGGGCGCAGGCTGCGCGCGCAGCTGAGCAGGCTCGTCATCACCGCCCGGTCCTCGGCCCGCACCGCGGCCTGGCCGGCCAACCGGGAGGCGTCCCAGGCGTGCCCGATGGCGTGCAACCGGCGGGCGGCCCCCTCCACCTCGGCGGCGTCGATCTGCCCGGCCATGACCCGCAACCAGCACCGGGCCGCCTCGGCGAGCACCTGGGCCTGCGGGTAGGCCGTCGCTGCGACCAGCGCGGCCACGTGCGGCGCCGCGTCCTCCGGACGCTCGCCCAAACCGGCCGCCTGCACGGCGTACCAGTGCATCGGCGCCGCCCACAGGGGTGGTTCGCCCAACCGCGCCAGCAGCGCCCAGGCCTCGGCCAGGTGCGGAGCGACCCACCCGGCTTCCTTCAGCCGCTCGGCCGCCACGGCCAGTTCGCCGAGTGCGTGCAACGTGAACAGGTCCACCGGGTGCCGGACGACGGCCTGCCGAGCTCGTGCCCACGCGATCGACAGCGCGCCCAGGTTGCCCTCCCGGCGGGCGATGCCGACCTCGATCGCCGCGGCGATCAACTCCTCGCGCGGCTCCAGCGTGCCGCCGCCCGGCCCCGGACAGGCCAGCAACGCCCGGGCCCGATCCAGGTCGCCGCGCTGCATCGCGATCCAGGCCTGCAACACCTGATGTCGCGAGCGGGCGAACTCCCCGCCCAGCCCGATGCCGACCGCGCGGGCCAGCACCGACTCGGCCACCCCGAACTCGCCGCAGTTCAACGCCACCACGGCGGCCAGCGCCGCCGGGGTGTCGGACAGCAGTGCTCGGGTCGCGCCCGGTTCGAGCAAGGCCGCGGCGCGGGTCAGCTTCGACAGCGCAGCGCTCGGCGTCCCGGTGACGGTCTCCAGCAGGCCCTCGGCCAGCAGTGTCTCGACGCCCTCACCGAGGGTCGGGGCGCCGGTGCCGCCGTTGGTCGCGGCGGTCGCGCCGGCCAGGTCGCCGGTGCCCAGCAGGGCGGGCGCGGCGGCCGCAGCCGGGATTCCGGTCGGGCCGGCGAACCAGCGGTGCAGCGCCGCGCTGCGCGACAGCATGCCGCGACCGGCCAGGATCGCGGCTGCGACCGTGATCGCCACGTCGCGGTCGGCGGCGTTCGGGTCGCCGACGGCTCGGTCGGCCAGGCGCAGTGCGTAGTCCAGGTCGCCGGTCAGTGCGGTCGCGCGTGACATCCGCCCGGCGACGGTCTCCACCGGCGCGCCGGCCCGGACAGCCTCAGCCAGCAGGGAGGCGATCACCCGCGGGTCGGTGGCCTCGGCGGCGCCGGCGACGAGCACGGCGGCCACCTCGGGCCCGGTCGCGCCGACACCGGCCAGTTCCTTCGCGTAGGGAAGCATCGACCCGCCGCGGCCCAGCACCAACGCGGCAAGGCGGGTCCGCAACGCCTGGAGGCGCATCGGCGCGGTCAGCACGCGCACGGCCACCCGGACGATGGGCAGCACGGTGCCGGCCTCGATGAGCAGGCCGGAGCTGGTGGCGTCCTGCGCGGCCCGCTCGATGCGGTCCGGGCCGATGCCCAGCACCTGGGCGAGCAGGCCGGGGTCCGGGTCGGTGCCGATCGCCAGCGCGTGCAGCAGGCTCGCGCTGTCGGCGCCGAGCAGGTCGACCTCGAGACGGATCTGTTCGAGCATCCCGGTCGGCACTCGGGTGGGCACCCAGTCGGCTGCCGGGCGGTCCGGGATCAGTGCGGCGTCGCGCAGTGCCACGGTGAGCAGGCCGACCAGTCGCGGGTTCCCGCCGGCCTGGTTGTGGATCCACTCGGCCAACGCCGGGGTGGCGTTGCGCGGGCACAGCGCCTCAACGCGGCTGCGGCTGGCGGGCAGGTCCAAGCGGCCCAGCACGATCGGCGGCCGGATCCGCCCGAGGGCCCCGGCCAGGGTGTCCAGCGCCGGGCGCGTCGGCCCGGGTCGGGCGGCGACCACCAGCCGGACGCTGTCGGAGCCGGTCAGGGAGATCAGGTACGCCAACTCGTCGTCGGAGAGCGTGCGCGCGTCGTCGACCAGCAGCGCGCACTCGCCGTCGGCCGGCGTCGGCCGCCGACCCGGGTCGCGCAGCACGGTCACCCCGGCCGCCGACCACAGCCGGGCCAGCGCGTCCAGCACAGTCGTCTTGCCGGTGCCGCCGGCGCCCACGACCAGTACGCGCAGCGCGGCCAGCGGATTGCGCGCGACCTCGGTGCACAGCGCAGTCGCCTCGGGTCCGCCGGTCAACGCCGGGGCCGGTGCGGGCCGGCCGCCACTCAGACTTCGATCCGTGGGGTGGGCGAGGATGTCCAGACCCCCGACGGGTCGAGCCACTGGGCATTCCTCCGTCGGTCTGGCCGGGCGCCGGATTCCATTCGGGCTCGGCTGCTGGGTGGGACGCGGAGCGCGGCCCCCCGGTTCCTGATCCGAAGAGCCCTCGGCTTCAGGATGAGCAGCCTGTCCCAGTTTGCCCCATAGATCACATACGGCACAACAGTCCCAGGAGTATCTGTGTCCTGGGCGATGGTGGCTCAGCCGCGAAGCTGGCAGAATTGGCCCCGAGACGTCCGGTACCCACCCAGGACTGGAACGACGAGCGATGACTGAACCCAGCAGGCCCGACCGAGCTGCGCCGCACCCCGCCCGCCTGGCGGTCGGTGTACTCGGCGCCGGCCGGGTGGGCGCAGTGCTCGGGGCGGCGCTGATCCGGGCTGGTCACGAGGTGGTGGCGGCCTCCGGGTTCAGCCGGGCCAGCCGGGAGCGCGCCGCCGAACTGCTCGGGATCGACTGCGTCGACCCGTTCGAGGTCGCCGCACGCAGTTCGCTGCTGCTGCTCGCGGTCCCCGACGACGCCTTGCCGCCGCTGGTCGAGGCGTTGGTCAGTGCCGAGGCAGTCGCACCGGGCACGTTGGTGGCGCACACCAGCGGTCGCTACGGCACCGCGGTGCTCGACCCGCTGACCCGCGCCGGGGCCCTGCCCTTGGCGCTGCACCCGGTGATGACCTTCACCGGCACCCGGGTCGACCTGGCCCGACTGGCCGGGGCCTGCTTCGGTATCACCGCTCCGGAGCCGCTGCGGCCGGTGGCCGAGGCCCTGGTGGTCGAGATGGGGGCCGACCCGCAGTGGGTGGCCGAGGAGCACCGGGTGCTCTACCACGCGGCCTTGGCCAACAGCGCGAACCACCTGGTCACGCTGGTCGCGCAGTCGGCCGACCTGCTCGCGGTGGCCGGCGTGGAGAACCCGTCGCGATTGCTCGGTCCGCTGCTGGGGGCCGCGCTGGACAACGCGCTGCGCAGCGGCGACCACGCGCTGACCGGGCCGGTTGCCCGCGGCGACTCCGGAACCGTCGGCGCGCATGTGACCGCGATCGCCGGGCAGTCCCCGGAGGCGGCGGCGGCGTACGTGGCCATGGCCCGCCTGACCGCCGACCGGGCACTGGCCGCCGGGCTGCTGGACTCGACGCGCGCCGCCGACCTGCTCGAGGTGCTCCGCCGCCGGCACCCTTTCGAACGGGCGGAGGGCGGCGACCGATGAGCTTTCCGATCGCCAACTTGTGTCGGGTTTCGGGGCCCTCGCGACGTCCTGAGAGCCCCGAGGCCCAACACAAGATGCAGGCGGGGGTGGCGGGATGAGCCTCTTGGTGGCACGCACCCGGGCGGAGTTGCGGGCGGCGCTGGCCGGTTTGCCGGACCCGCGTGGCGTGGTGATGACGATGGGTGCCCTGCACGACGGGCACGCCGAACTCATGCGCCGGGCGCGCAAGGACTGCGGAACCGTCGTCGCGACGATCTTCGTCAACCCGCTGCAGTTCGGCGCCGGCGAGGACCTCGACCGGTACCCCCGGACCTTCGACGCCGACCTGACGGTGTGCCAGGAGGCCGGCGTGGACGTTCTGTTCGCTCCCGACGACTCGGTCCTGTACCCGTCCGGTCGCCCGGCCACGATCGTCACGGCGGGCCCGGTCGGCGACCACCTCGAGGGCGCCACCCGACCCGGCCACTTCGACGGTGTGCTGACCGTCGTGCTCAAGCTGCTGCATCTGACCGGACCGGCGCTGGCCTACTTCGGCGAGAAGGACTACCAACAGCTAACGCTGATCCGGCAGATGGTCCGCGATCTGGACCTCGACGTGGAGATCGTCGGCGTTCCGACCGTCCGCGAGCCCGACGGGCTGGCCCGCTCAAGCCGCAACCGCTTCCTGGCCGACGAGGAGCACCGCGCTGCCCTGGCCCTGTCCCGGGGTCTGGCCGCCGGTGCGGCGGCCGGGGTAGACGGTCCGGACGCGGTGCTGGCCGCGGCCCGGGCGCACATCGAGTCCGCGTCCGGAGTGGCGCTGGACTACCTGGAACTCCGGGCGCCGGACCTCGGTCCGACACCCGGTGCCGGTCCCGCTCGGCTGCTGACCGCGGCCTGGGTGGGAACGACCCGGCTGATCGACAATCTGCCCGTGCTCCTGGCGGCCCCACCGCCGGGAAGCAAGCCCAGGTAACTCCCGCTGCACAGCTCTTGAACGGATATGGAACTGTTACCGATCGCAGTGGTGTTAATGCAGTGACCGGCCCTTACCCATCGAAGGGACCCTCTGATGTTCCGCACCATGCTCAAGTCCAAGATCCACCGCGCGACCGTGACCCAGGCTGACCTGCACTACGTCGGCTCGGTCACGATCGACGAGGACCTCATGGACGCCGCCGACCTGCTGCCCGGCGAACAGGTGGCGATCGTCGACATCGACAACGGCGCCCGCCTGGAGACCTACGTGATCCCGGGCCCGCGCGGCTCCGGCGTGATCGGCATAAACGGCGCGGCCGCCCGCCTGGTCGCGCCCGGCGACCTCGTGATCATCATCAGCTACATGGGTGTGACCGACCGGGAAGCCCGCGAGCTCAGGCCGACCGTCGTGCACGTCGACGGCCGCAACCGCATCGTGATCATCGACGGCGACCCGGCCGCCCCCGTCCCCGGCGTCGGCACCGCCCGCGGCGACCTGCGCGGCGACGGCCTGGTCGATCCGGTCGACGACCCGCTGCTGCACCACCACGCAGCGCACCGCTGAGCGCGTCTCCTCGTCCGCAGAAAGCACGCAGGTGACCGAAAGCAGCTCCGCCCCGCGGCTGATCGCGCGGTTGGCGGCACCCGATCCGGGATGGACGACGCAGGCTGCGGTCGTCGTCGTGGGTTCTGGGATCGCCGGCCTGACGATCGCGCTGCAGGCCGCGGCTGTTCTGCCGGAGTCGCTCGGCCCGGTACTGGTGGTCACCAAGGACGTGCTCTCGGCCGGGTCCACCCGGTGGGCGCAGGGTGGTATCGCGGCCGCACTCGGCCCGGGCGACAGCCCGCAGGAGCACCTGCGCGACACCGTCGCCGCGGGCGACGGCCTGTGCGACACCACCGCGGTCAGCGTGCTGGTCACCGAGGGGCCACCGGCCGTGCGGAACCTCATCTCCACCGGCGCGGTGTTCGACCGCTCCGCCGACGGGGAACTCGCCCTGACCCTGGAGGGTGGGCACCGGCGCCGCCGCATCGCCCACGCCGGCGGCGACGCGACCGGGGCCGAGATCCAGCGGGCGCTGGTCGACGCTGTCCACGCCGAACCGCGCATCCAGGTGATCGAGCACGCCCTGGCCCTGGACATGCAACTGACCGCCGATGGCGCCGTGGCCGGGATGACCCTGCACGTTATGGGCGAGGGTCAACCGCACGGTGTAGGCGCGGTCGCCTCGGGCGCGGTGGTCCTGGCCACCGGTGGCCTGGGGCAGGTCTACGCCGCCACGACGAACCCGGTGGTGGCCACCGGCGACGGTGTCGCGATGGCGCTTCGGGCCGGCGCGGTCGTCCGCGACCTGGAGTTCGTGCAGTTCCACCCGACCGTGCTGTGGCTGGGCGAGAACACGACCGGGCAGCAGCCGTTGATCTCCGAGGCCGTGCGCGGCGAGGGGGCGGTGCTGCGCGACGCCGCGGGCGAGCGCTTCATGCCCGGCGTCCACGAACTGGCCGACCTGGCACCGCGCGACGTCGTCGCCAAGCAGATCCTGCGCACGATGTACGCCACCGGGCGGGCGCACGTCTGGCTGGACGCCCGCGACTTCGGCGAGGCCAAGTGGCGCGAGCGGTTCCCGACGATCCTGGCCACCTGCCGCGAGCACGGCGTCGATCCGGTCACCGAGTTGATTCCGGTCATCCCGGCCTGCCACTACGCCTCCGGCGGGGTGCGCGCCGACCTGTCCGGCCGCTCGTCGCTGCCCGGCCTGTGGGCCTGCGGCGAGGCCGCCTGTTCCGGGGTCCACGGGGCCAACCGGCTGGCGTCGAACTCGCTGCTCGAGGGCTTGGTCTTCGCCCAGCGGATCGCCGCGGACCTGGCCGTCAACCTGCCGCAGCGGCGCGAGGCCGCGCTCGACCGTCGCGAGCCTGGCCTGATCGACGGCGAAGTCAGGGCCGAGATCCAGGCACTGATGAGCGCGGGCGCCGGCGTGCTGCGCACCCGCGAGGGGCTGCTGCGTACGGCGGCCGAACTGGCCGGGCTGGCGGTCGACCGACCCGGGACGCCCGGGGTCGAGTCCTGGCAGACCACCAACCTGCACACGGTGGCCACCGCGCTGGTCGCCGCGGCCGGGCAGCGCGAGGAGACCCGCGGTTCGCACTGGCGCGAGGACTTCCCGGCCCGCGACGACGCCCGGTGGCAGCGTCACGTCGACCTGACCACGGCCGGCGGAGTTCTGGTGTCCAGCCGCAGCGACAGCACGCCGGAGTCGCGGGCCTTCCCGTCCGAGGTGCTGCTCGCGCAGTTCGCCGAGGCCGGTCTGAGCGCCGATCAGGTCGTTCACCTGGTCGAGCTCGCGCTGGCCGAGGACCTCGGACCGGGCAAGCTCGACGTGACCACCGCGGCCACCGTTCCGGCCGAGCAGTGGTGCGTCGGCGACCTGGTCGCCCGCGCCGACGGAGTGATCGCCGGGCTCGCGGTCGCCCGCGCGGTCTTCGAATACGTCAGCGACGGCGAGGTCGTCGTCGACCAACTGGCCAAGGACGGCGAGCGGGTGCATCGCGGCGACGTGCTGATGTCGGTCCGTGGCCGCACCCGCGACCTGGTTGTCGCCGAGCGCACCGCGCTGAACTTCCTCGGCCGCCTCGGCGGGGTGGCCACCGCGACCCGCGCCTGGTCCGACGCGTTGGCCGGCTCCGGCGCGCGGGTCCGCGACACGCGCAAGACCACCCCGGGGCTGCGCGCGCTGGAGAAGTACGCGGTGCGCTGCGGGGGCGGGGTCAACCACCGCTTCGCGCTGTGGGACGAGGCCCTGATCAAGGACAACCACGTGATCGCCGCCGGCGGGGTCGTCGAGGCGCTGGAGGCGGTCCGGGCAGCATTCCCCGGCATCCCCGTCGAGGTCGAGGTCGACTCCCTCGAGCAGCTCGACGCCGTCCTCGCGGCCGGCGCGGAGCTCGTGCTGCTGGATAACTTCAGCCCCGAGTTGATGCGCACGGCCGTCGCCCGATCCGGCGGCCGCGCGAAGTTGGAGGCCAGCGGCGGGTTGACCTTCGCCGACGCCGCGGCGGTGGCGGCGACCGGGGTCGATTTCGTCTCGGTCGGTGCGTTGACCCACTCCGTGAACGTGCTCGACGTGGCGTTGGACCTGCGGACGCCGGAGGCGACCGCAACTGGAGAGGTAGCGCGCTGATGCTGTTGACCATCGACGTCGGGAACACCCACACCGTGCTGGGGCTGTTCGACGCGGGCGTGATCTACCAGACCTGGCGGATCTCCACCGAGTCGCGCCGGACCGCCGACGAACTCGCGGTCACCGTGCGGTCGCTGTTGCAGCACGTCGGCGACGACTCCGAGGTGGTCTCGGGGATCTCGATCTGCTCCACCGTCCCGGCCGTCCTGCACGAGATGCGCGAGCTGGCCCGGCGGCACTACCCGGACGTGCCGACGGTGGTCGTCGAACCCGGCGTACGGACCGGCGTGCCCGTGCTGATGGACAACCCGAAGGAGGTCGGCGCCGACCGGATCGTCAACGCCCTGGCCGCCGCGCACCTGTACGGCGGGCCGTGCATCGTCGTGGACTTCGGCACGGCGACGACCTTCGACGCGGTCAGCGCCCGCGGCGAGTACGTCGGGGGGGCGATCGCGCCGGGCATCGAGATCTCCGTCGAGGCCCTCGGCGCCCGGGGCGCCCAACTGCGCAAGGTCGAGATGGCCCGGCCGCGGTCGGTGATCGGCAAGAGCACCGTCGAGGCGATGCAGTCCGGCATCCTCTACGGCTTCGCCGGTCAGGTCGACCGGATCGTCGATCGGATGGCCGAGGAACTCTCCGACGACCCCGACTCGGTGACCGTGGTCGCCACCGGTGGCCTGGCCCCGGTCGTGCTCGGCGAAGCCGGGAGCATCGACAAGCACGAGCCGTGGCTGACGTTGATCGGGCTGCGCCTGATCTTCGAGCGCAACGCCGCACTCTGACCCGCCGGCCGCAACCCGGGAACACCCGCGCTTGTTTTGCGGTCGTCGACCTTTAGCCCTGCCTGTCGGCCGTTATTTCGACCGACAGGCAGGGTTTACTCCCGACAGGCACGGTTTACGGTCGACGACTGCAACCGCCCAGGGCGCTGGCCGGGATCGCTAACCTGTGCCGGTGAATGAGGCGAACGACGAAGCATTGACGGCAGGCGCGGACACCCCGGAGCAGATCCGGATCCGGCGCGAGAAGTTGGACCGGATCCGCGCCGCCGGGCGGGAGCCGTACCCGGTCGGTTACCCGCGCACCTCCTCGATCGCCGAGGTGATCGCCGCCCACCCGGGCCTTGGACCGGACGTGTCGACCGGACAGACCGTCGGGATCGCCGGCCGCGTGCTGTTGTCCCGCACCGGGGGGAAGCTGTGCTTCGCGACGCTGCGGGACGGCACCGGCGACCTCCAGGTGATGCTGTCCTTGGACCGCGTCGGGGAGGAGGCGCTGGCGGCCTGGAAGACCGACGTCGACCTCGGCGACCACGTCGGTATCACCGGCGAGGTGATCACCTCCAAGCGTGGTGAGTTGTCGGTGCTGGCCGACTCCTGGGCGCTGACCGCGAAGTGCCTGCGGCCGCTGCCGGACAAGCACAAGGGCCTGTCCGACGCGGAGGCGTTGGTCCGGCAGCGCTATGTCGACCTGATCGTGAACCCCGAGGCCCGCCGGATGCTGGCGCTGCGCAGCGACGCCGTCCGCTCGCTGCGGAACACGCTGGCCGACGCCGGTTATCTCGAGGTCGAGACGCCGATGCTCCAGGCCATCCACGGCGGGGCGAACGCCCGCCCGTTCGTGACCCACATCAACGCCTACGACGTCGACCTGTACCTGCGGATCGCCCCGGAGTTGTACCTCAAGCGACTGGCGGTCGGCGGGGTGGAGAAGGTCTTCGAGATCAATCGGAATTTCCGGAACGAGGGCGTCGACGCCAGCCACAATCCAGAGTTCACGATGCTCGAGGCCTACGAGGCGTACGGCGACTACAACTCGATGGCTGAACTGACCCGTCGGCTCATCCAGAATGCGGCGCGGGACTCGCTCGGTTCCACGGTCATCCGGCACGGCGACGACGAGTACGACATCGGCGGCGAATGGCGTTCGGTCACCGTCAACGAGGGCCTCTCGGAGGTTCTCGGGGTCACGATCACCGCCGACACACCGCTGGCCGAACTGGTCGGGGTGTGCGAGAAGGCCGAGGTCCCCCTCGATCCGGCGTGGAATCGCGGCCAGGTCATTCTCGAGATGTACGAACGACTGCTCGAGGAGCACACTGTGCTGCCGACGTTCTATCGGGATTTCCCGACCGAGGTCTCTCCGTTGACCCGGGCGCATCGCATCGACCCGCGGCTGGCCGAACGGTGGGACCTGGTCGCATTCGGCCACGAGATCGGCACTGCGTACTCGGAGTTGATCGACCCGGTCGAGCAACGCGCTCGGTTCACCGCGCAATCGCTGCTCGCCGCCGGCGGAGATCCCGAGGCGATGCAGTTGGACGAGGATTTTCTGCGTGCCCTGGAGTACGCAATGCCGCCGACCGGTGGAATGGGCATGGGCGTGGATCGACTGCTCATGATGTTCACCGGTGCCAGCATCCGACAGACCGTGCTGTTCCCGTTCGTGCGTCCGCAGGGCCAGGTCGGCTCGTGAGTGAACTGCGCCGCGCCCGGACCTCCGACGTCCGGGCGATCCGGGCGTTCATCGACGCTTATGCCGATGAGCGGATCCTGCTGTCCAAGCCGTTGGTGAAGCTCTACGAGGATGTCCAGGAATTCTGGGTGGCCGTCCACGAGGGCGCGGTCGTCGGCTGCGGCGCGGTTCACGTGATGTGGGAGGATCTCGCCGAGGTCCGCACGCTTGCGGTCGTACCCCAATTGCGCGGTACCGGACTCGGGCATCTGCTGCTGCAACAGTTGATTGCCGCTGCCCGCGAACTCGGCGTACGTCGACTCTTCTGTCTGACCTTCGAGGCCGAATTCTTCTCCAAACACGGTTTCGTCGTGATCGACGATGTGCCGGTCGAGCACGAGGTGTTCGAGCAGATTCTGAAGTCGTACGACGAAGGCGTTGCGGAGTTCCTCGATCTGGAACGAGTGAAGCCGAACACTCTGGGCAACTCGCGGATGCTGCTGACGCTCTAGTGTCGCGCGGCACATTTGCCGAAAGACGCAAATCCTGGTTTGCTTTTCCCGCACGCGGTGCGTGCCGGCTTCGCCATCCAGGACAACGAGCGAGAGCAGGGGAATCCCCGCCATGGCATCAAAGACCCTCGTCTTTCTTGAGGACGACCTCGACGGCAGCGAGGCCGAGGAGACGGTGTCGTTCTCGCTCGACGGTGTCGCGTACGAGATCGACCTGTCGGCCAAGAACGCGGGCAAGCTGCGCGACGCTCTCGCGCTTTACATCGGTTCCGGTCGCCGGGTCGGTGGCCGGGCGGCTCGGGGTCGCGCCGTCGGCGCCAAGCCCGCCGCGCGTTCCGGTTCGGCGAACACCTCGGACATCCGGGAATGGGCGCGTAAGAAGGGCCTCGACGTGAGCGAGCGTGGGCGCATTCCGGCCACGATCATCGAGGCGTACAACAACGCGCACAAATAAGACGTAGCAACCAACCGGTCGGGGCCCGCCGCAGGCGGTGCCCCGACCGGCGTTTTTCATGAAACTCACTCCCGCCCACCGGCAGCCTCGTGCCCGTGGCGCGGCGCCGGCCCGAGCAGACGTCCAGTTCCCGGCGGGGAGGCTTCAGGTAAATCGATCTGCCGCCCGTTTCGCCCCGGTCCGCCAGGCCCGGCCCGATCCGCCCGGGCGCCGGCCGCGAAGTATCGGGAAGAAACCGTCGGCTCGTGCCGTTGACGTCGTACGCCGTGACCGCAGGCGGTGGTCCGGGGGGATCCGACCACCGCATCCGGCGACCAGACGTCACCAACGGGTCACGGATACAGTGATGACAGGCGTTGGATGGAATGCTCCACCCATCGCCGCCGAGCAGCCCAGGTTTGCCTCTGGCAACGTCAGGCACAGTAGGAGCGCTGCCATATGTTCGAGAGATTTACCGACCGAGCCCGTCGGGTTGTCGTCCTGGCCCAGGAAGAGGCCCGGATGCTCAACCACAACTACATCGGCACCGAGCACATCCTGCTCGGGCTGATCCACGAGGGCGAGGGCGTGGCGGCCAAGGCGTTGGAGAGCCTTGGCATCTCCCTGGAGGCCGTCCGGTCCCAGGTCGAGGAGATCATCGGCCAGGGCCAGCAGGCCCCGAGCGGGCACATCCCGTTCACGCCGCGCGCCAAGAAGGTCCTGGAGCTCTCGCTGCGCGAGGCGCTGCAGCTGGGCCACAACTACATCGGCACCGAGCACATCCTGCTGGGTCTGATCCGCGAGGGTGAGGGCGTCGCCGCCCAGGTGCTGGTCAAGCTCGGCGCCGACCTCAACCGCGTCCGCCAGCAGGTCATCCAGCTGTTGAGTGGCTACCAGGGCAAGGAGCCGGCCGCGTCCGGCGGGCCGGCCGAGGGCACGCCGTCGACTTCGCTGGTGCTCGACCAGTTCGGGCGCAACCTGACCCAGGCCGCCCGCGAGGGCAAGCTCGACCCGGTCATCGGGCGGGAGAAGGAAATAGAGCGCGTGATGCAGGTGCTCTCCCGCCGGACCAAGAACAACCCGGTGCTGATCGGCGAGCCCGGCGTCGGCAAGACCGCCGTGGTCGAGGGCCTGTCGCAGAAGATCGTCCGCGGCGAGGTCCCGGAGACGCTGAAGGACAAGCAGCTGTACACGCTCGACCTCGGCGCGCTGGTCGCGGGCTCCCGCTACCGCGGCGACTTCGAAGAGCGGCTGAAGAAGGTCCTGAAGGAGATCCGCACCCGCGGCGACATCATCCTGTTCATCGACGAGTTGCACACGCTGGTGGGCGCGGGTGCCGCCGAGGGCGCGATCGACGCCGCGTCGATCCTGAAGCCGATGCTGGCCCGCGGTGAGCTGCAGACGATCGGCGCCACCACGCTCGACGAGTACCGCAAGCACCTGGAGAAGGACGCCGCGCTCGAGCGCCGCTTCCAGCCGATCCAGGTCGCCGAGCCGTCGCTGCAGCACACCATCGAGATCCTCAAGGGTCTGCGCGACCGCTACGAGGCCCACCACCGGGTCTCGATCACCGACGCCGCGTTGGTGGCGGCGGCCACCCTGGCCGATCGCTACATCTCCGACCGGTTCCTGCCGGACAAGGCCATCGACCTGATCGACGAGGCCGGCTCGCGCATGCGGATCCGTCGTATGACCGCCCCGCCGGACCTGCGGGAGTTCGACGAGAAGATCGCCAACGTCCGCCGCGAGAAGGAATCGGCGATCGACGCCCAGGACTTCGAGAAGGCCGCATCCCTGCGCGACAGCGAGAAGCAACTGCTCGGGGAGAAGTCGCTCCGGGAGAAGGAGTGGAAGTCCGGCGACATGGACGTTGTCGCCGAGGTCGACGAGGAGCTGATCGCCGAGGTCCTGGCGACCGCCACCGGCATCCCGGTCTTCAAGCTGACCGAGGAGGAGTCGAGCCGTCTGCTCCGCATGGAGGACGAGCTGCACAAGCGCGTCATCGGGCAGCGCGAGGCGATCAAGGCCCTCTCGCAGGCGATCCGGCGTACCCGGGCCGGCCTGAAGGACCCGAAGCGCCCCGGTGGATCGTTCATCTTCGCCGGCCCGTCCGGCGTCGGTAAGACCGAGCTGTCCAAGACGCTGGCGGAGTTCCTGTTCGGCGACGAGGACTCGCTGATCGCCCTGGACATGTCCGAGTTCTCCGAGAAGCACACGGTCTCGCGGCTGTTCGGTTCGCCGCCGGGATACGTGGGCTACGAGGAGGGCGGCCAGCTCACCGAGAAGGTGCGCCGCAAGCCGTTCTCGGTCGTCCTGTTCGACGAGGTCGAGAAGGCCCACCCGGACATCTTCAACTCGCTGTTGCAGATCCTGGAGGACGGTCGCCTGACCGACGCCCAGGGCCGGGTCGTGGACTTCAAGAACACCGTGATCATCATGACCACGAACCTCGGTACCCGCGACATCTCGAAGGGCATCAACCTCGGCTTCGCCGCGGAGGGTAGCCACCAGACCGGGTACGAGCGGATGAAGCTCAAAGTCCAGGACGAGCTCAAGCAGCACTTCCGGCCGGAGTTCCTGAACCGGGTCGACGACATCGTGGTGTTCCACCAGCTGTCGCAGGACGAGATCATCCAGATCGTCGACCTGATGGTTGCCAAGCTCGACGACCGGATGAAGGACAAGGACATGGCCATCGAGGTCACGCCCGCGGCCAAGGCGTTGCTGGCCAAGCGCGGCTTCGACCCGGTCCTCGGCGCCCGGCCGCTGCGTCGCGCGATCCAGCGCGACGTCGAGGACGCGCTGTCCGAGAAGATCCTTTACTCGGAGCTCCGGCCGGGTCAGATCGTCGTGGTCGACGTGGAAGGCGAGGGCGACCAGGTCAAGTTCACCTTCCGGGGTGAGCCGAAGCCGCAGCCGATGCCCGACGCCCCGCCGGTCGAACTGCGTAACGACTGACCCTTCCGCACCTGACGCAACGGCGCGCCTCCCGATCTCGGGGGGCGCGTCGTTCTAATTTTCAATTGCCATGACTACCGCGACGCGTCCTCGTTCCGTCTACTGGCGCCGGCGTGCAATTTTGACGGCCGCCGCTTCCGTCGGCCTGCTCATGCTGGTCCATTCGTGCGCGAGCAGTGGCCCGCCGCACCTGCAGGTCTCGACGCGGAAACTCCCGGCGGTGCCGGTGACCGACACCTACACACCGACCCCGACCCCGACCCCGACCGTCGCCGCCGCGCCGACCGGCGCACCCACTGGGGCGCCGACCGGCGCCCTGGCGATGCCGGGCGCCAACACGACCTCGGCCTACGCGGTCACGCCGTTGCCGTCCCCGGCGGGCGCCGTGCCGGCCAAGCCGGGCGCGACGGTGAAGCCCGGCAAGGGCAAGACGGCGGCCCCCGCTGCCGCCGTCCCGACCGCCGTTGCACCAGCGGCCCCACCGGCGATTCCGCGGTGCGCCAAGAACGACCTCGGCGTCGAACTGCGCGCTGACTCGAAGAGCTACTCCGAGTCGAGCAAGCCGAAGTTCTACATCGGCATCAGCAACATCGGGAACGCTCCCTGCCGGGTCGACCTGGGCTCGATCGCGCTGTCGTTCACCGTCCGCTCCGGGCCGGACCGGATCTGGTCGTCGCGGGACTGTCAGGGCAAGGGCGCCCACGACATCCGCACCCTGGCCCCCGGCCAGAAGCTCTGGGGCCGCTCGATCTGGAACCGGTCACGCTCGAAGCCAGGCTGCGCCACCGGCGACTCCGACGCCCGCCCCGGCACCTACACCCTCGACGGCTCCGCCGCCGGCGTGAAGGCCCAGAAGAAGGTCGTCTTCCGCATCCGCTGAGAGCCTGAATCTGACGCCTCGCGTATGAGAGTGCGCCCTGCGCGTATGAGAGTGCGCCCTGCGATCATCGATGATCGCAGCGCTCAGACGTAGCGCTCGAGGATCGATGACTCGGCCAGGCGGGACAGGCCCTCGCGCACCGAGCGGGCTCGGGATTCCCCGACGCCTTCCACGGCCTGGAGGTCGTCGATGCTGGCGGCCAGGAGCTTCTGCAGCCCGCCGAAGTGGTCGACCAGGCGCTCGATGACCAGCGCGGGGAGACGCGGGACCTTTGCCAGCAGCCGGAATCCACGAGGGCTGACCGCGGCGTCGAGGGCATCGGCCGACGCCGCGTGCCCGAGGGCGCGGGCCACCGTGGTCAGATCGAGCAGGTCACCGGCGGTGAGGCCGTTCAGCGAGTCGAGCACCACCTGCACCGTCAGCTTGCTGCGGCCGGACTGGGGCGGCAAGTAGTCGCGTGCGATCAGCTCGCGGTCCGGGTCGACCCCGGAGATCAGCTCGTCGAGCTGGAGGGCCAGCAGGCGGCCGTCGGCGCCCAGCTCGACCACGTAGCCCGCGATCTCACCGGCGATCCGGCGCACCATCTCCAGTCGCTGCGCCACGGCCGCGACGTCGCGGATCGTGACCAGGTCCTCTATCTCCAGGGCCGAGAGGGTGCCGGCGACCTCGTCGAGGCGCAGCTTGTAGCGCTCGAGAGTGGCCAGCGCCTGGTTGGCGCGGGCCAGGATCGCGCCGGAGTCCTCCAGCACGTGCCGGTTGCCGTTCAGGTACAACGCGATCAGGTTCATCGACTGGCTGACCGAGATCACCGGCAGGGCCACCTGCCGGGACACGCGGTCGGCGGTGCGGTGCCGGGTGCCGGACTCGGCCGTCGGGATGTTCGCGTCCGGCATCAGGTGCACGGCGGCCCGGACGATCTTCGTCGCGTCGCGGTCGAGGACGATCGCACCGTCCATCTTCGCCAGCTCACGCAGCCGGGTCGCGGAGAACTCGACATCGAGGGCGAACCCGCCGGTGCACATCGCCTCGACGGTCTTGTCGTGGCCGAGGACGATCAGCGCCCCGGTGTGGCCGCGCACGATGCGCTCCAGGCCTTCGCGCAGCGCTGTACCCGGCGCCACTGCGGCCAACGTCACCCGCAGCAGCGCCTCGTGCTCAGCGCCAGACCGGTCGATCGCTGACACGCTCCCCCGAGTCGGAAGGCTGTTGGGGCCAGATTCTACTTGTGCTACCAGGACGTTCGCGGTGAACACCGGACCAACCGATTTCGACCTGCGCCGTTGACGACGGTCCCACTGCGCACCGTCACTGGATCACGGAGAGCTGGCCGCCGCGCCGCGCAGGCGTAATTGCAGCTGTACCCGCTGCGGCCGCCGACCAAGCAGCCGCCAACGTCCCGACCTCGAGGACCGTCATCCCGTCCGGGGCGTTGCTCGCGCAACCGGGCGGCACCAGGGCCCGCCGGAAGCCCAGCCGAACCGCCTCGGCCAACCGCACGGTGATCCCGCTGGCCGGCCGCAGCTCACCGGCCAGACCGATCTCGCCGAGCGCCACCATGTCAACGGGGAGCGGCTGGTCTCCGGCCGCACTGGCCACCGCCAACGCCACCGCGAGATCCGCGCACGGGTCGGAGAGCCGCACACCGCCGACCGTCGAGGTGTAGACGTCCTTGTCGTGCAGGCGAACCCGGGCACGCCGTTCCAGCACCGCCAGGGTCAGCGCGATCCGGGCCGGGTCGAGCCCGGCCGTGGCCCGCCGCGGCGCGGGCGCCGGACTGGGCGCGACCAACGCCTGCACCTCGACCACCAGAGCTCGCCGGCCCTCGACCGTCACCGTCACGCACTGGCCGGACACGGCCACCGGGGCTCGGGACAGGAACAGCCCGCTCGGGTCGGGCAGTCCGAAGATGCCGTCGTCGGCCATCTCGAAGCAGGCCACCTCGTCGGCCGGGCCGTAGCGGTTCTTCACGCCCCGGACCATCCGCAGCCGACTGCCGCGTTCGCCCTCGAAGTGCAGCACCACGTCCACCAGGTGCTCGAGCATCCGGGGACCGGCGATCGCGCCGTCCTTGGTGACGTGGCCGACGAGCAGCGCCGACATTCCGCGTTCCTTGGCCAGCCGGGTGATCGCCCCGGCCACCTCGCGGACCTGGGCCACGCCACCGGCCGAGCCCTCGGCCTCGACGCTGGTGACCGTCTGCACTGAGTCGACCACCAGCAAC
This sequence comes from Sporichthyaceae bacterium, assembly GCA_036269075.1. Taxonomy (NCBI): domain Bacteria; kingdom Bacillati; phylum Actinomycetota; class Actinomycetes; order Sporichthyales; family Sporichthyaceae; species Sporichthyaceae bacterium. The sequence continues at coordinate 72,001 of DATASX010000117.1, read as the reverse complement.
GCCGGGGCGACGGTGTCGACGTGCTCGACGATCGCGGCCAGGTCGTTCTCGGCCGCCAGGTACAGGTTGGGGACCACGGCACGGACCCGCTCGGCCCGCAACCGCACCTGCGCGGCGGATTCCTCGCCGGTCACGTAGAGCACCTTCGCGCCCTGCCGGGCGGTGGCCGCAGCGACTTCGATCAGCAGCGTGGACTTGCCGACGCCAGGCTCGCCGGCCAGCAGCACGACCGCGCCGGGGACCAGTCCGCCGCCGAGGACCCGGTCCAACTCCGCGACGCCGCTGGGATTGTGCCGCGCGGCGGTGACGCTGACCTGATCGATCGGCAGGGCCGGGGACCGGGGGAAGGCACGGCTGCTCGGCCGCCGACCGCCGGGCGACCCGGACGCGATCGCCAACACCGTGCTCCAGGCCTGGCAGCCGCCGCAGCGCCCGACCCACTTCCCGGTCTGCCAGCCGCAGTCGGTGCACCGGAAGATTTCGCTGTGCTTCCCCATGCGTCCACGTTATTTGCCGGCACCGACAACTCCGGCGTGCCGCGCGGGAGCGGGTGCACCGGGTAAGGCGGAGGTCAGCCGAACCGACGGAACCAGAGGTTCACCGCAGCGTCGACGTCCCACCCGGCACCCCGCTCGTCGACCTCAGCCAGCGCTGCCTGGACCACCCCGGCGGGGAACTCGATCGCCAGCACCGCCGCGAGATCCTCGCGCCGGGTGAACCGCCACCGCACGTCCAACCGGCGCAGCACGAACCCGTTGCGCGCCCAGAACCGCTCCAGCCGGTCCGGATCGTGCTCGATCCCGTCCTCCCGCAGCCCGGCGGCGAACCACCGGCCGACCGACGACCGCGTCGCGTCGTGGTCCAGCACCACGACCGCCGCGCCGCGCCGGCACACCCGGGACAGTTCGCGCAGGCCCGGTTCGCAGCCGGGACCGAAGAAGTAGGCCCATCGGGCATGGGCCAGGTCGATCGAAGCGTCGGCCACCGGCAACCCCTGCGCCGTGCCCTGACGGACCGTCACATTCTTCAGTTGGGCAACCCGGCGCGTGGCCCGGGCGGCCAGTCCGGGGTGCGGCTCGACGCCGATCACACTGTCGGCGCACGCGGCCAGCCGGGGCAGGTGGAATCCCGCGCCGCAGCCGACGTCGAGCACGTCACCCCAGCCACGCTGGAACTGTGCCGCTTCGTTGCCAAGTGCACCCTCCAGTACGCCAATTGCAGGACTGAAGGCTCTTTCCGTCGGCGTACTTCCGGGTGCATTGGCAAGTGACGCCCCGTCGGACAGCAGTTCGTCGATGGCGGCCTCGATCACCCCGTCCGGGTCGACGGCGGTGTTCTCGAGTTCGTAGAGCTCCGGGTTCTCCCAGATGTTCGGGCTGGGAACCGTGCCGCCAGGAATGATCCCGGACGGGGTCATCCCGCCTGCCAGGTCCGTCCGGTCAGCCGTCGGTAGATCTCGCGGTAGCGCTCCCGAGTGGCAGCGACGACCTCGGCGGGCACCTCGGGCGCCGGGGGCTTACGGTCCCAGCCGGTGCCGGCCGCCCAGTCGCGGACGAATTGCTTGTCCAAGCCGTGCTGCGCCCGACCCGGCACCCAATCCTCGGCCGGCCAGAACCGCGAGGAGTCCGGGGTGAGCAACTCGTCGCCCAGGGTCAGCACGTCGTCGGAATCCAGCCCCAGCTCGATTTTCGTGTCGGCGACGATGATCCCGCGCTCCGCGGCGATCTGCGCCCCGCGCCGGTAGAGCTCGAGGGTCACCTCGCGCAGGCGCTCGCCCAGTGCCGGGCCCACCGCCTCGGCGACCTCGGCCGCGGTCATCGGCTCGTCGTGCGAGCCGACCGGCGCCTTCGTGGTCGGGGTGAAGATCGCCTCGGGCAAGCGCGAGGCCTCCGCCAACCCCGGCGGCAGCGCGACCCCGCTGACCCTGCCGGTCGCCTGGTACTGCGTGGTCCCGGACCCGGACAGATAGCCGCGGGCGACGCACTCGACCGGCACCATCCGCAACGGCCGGCAGCGGATCGCGCGCCCGGCAAATTCTGACGGTACGTCAGTCGCGGAGACGATGTGGTCCGGCACCACCCCGGCCAGTTGTTCGAACCACCACAGCGACAGGGCGGTCAGGATCGCGCCCTTCTCCGGGATCGGCGTCGGCAGGATGACGTCGAAGACCGAGACCCGGTCCGAGGCGACCAGGATCAGGTCGGCGCCGTCGCGATAGACGTCACGGACCTTGCCGGAGTGCAACAGCGTCAACTGGCCGCGATCCTCGGCGGAGCGGACCTCGTCCGGACCGACGCCGCTCGACCGGCTCGGCTCGGCCATCAGGCGGGGAGGTCGGCCGGGTGCGGGGCGACGGCGTTGCCAGCGTCGCGTTCGGCACACATCCCGGCGAGCACGGCGTAGGCCGCGTGGCCCATCAGCTCGCGCAGTTCCGGGCCGTAGCTGATCCAGACCGGTTCGCTGCCGACGTGGGCCTCGGTCGCCCCGGTGCACCACCAGTTCAGGTCGTGCCCGCCCGGGCCCCAGCCGCGGCGGTCGTACTCGCCGATGGTGACCTCCAGGTAGCTGGTCTCGTCCGGGCGTTGCACCTGGCGGTAGGACCGGCGGACCGGAAGCTGCCAGCACACGTCGGGCTTGATCTCCAACGGGTGGCGCCCGGTGCTCAGCGCGTGGCTGTGCAGCGCGCAGCCGGCACCGCCCGGGAAGCCTTCGCGGTTCAGGAAGATGCAGGCGCCGTCGACGACCCGGGTCTGCTTCGAGCCCTCCGAGTCCTTCTGCACGACGCTCTTGCGCCCGGCCTCGCGGTACTGCCACTCGTTAGCGGACAGCTCCTTGGCCGCCTTGCGCACCCGTTTCTCGTCCCCCGCGTCGGCGAAGTGCGCGCCGAGCGTGCAGCAACCGTCGGCGGCGCGTCCCGGCACGATCCCCTGGCAACCGCTGCCGTAGACGCAGGTCCAGCGGGAGGTGAGCCAGGTCAGGTCGGCCCGGAACACCTGATCGGGATCGTCCGGGTCTCCGAACTCCACCCAACTGCGGGGGAAGTCCAACATGACCTCGGGCATGCGGGTCAGCTTAGACGGCCGGGATGTACGGTCGGGCAATGCGGCTCGGCGTGCTGGACATCGGTTCCAACACGGTCCACCTGTTGGTCATGGACGCGCACCACGGTGCTCGGCCGTGGGCCGCGTACTCGCACAAGACCGAGTTGCGACTGGTCGATCACCTCCGGCGCGACGGTTATCTCGGGCGCCGCGGCGTGACCGAACTGGTCTCGATCGTCGCGCGGGCGCAGAAGATCGCCGAGCAGACCAACGCCGAGGAACTGTTGGCCTTCGCCACCTCGGCGATCCGCGACGCGAAGAACGCCGACGAGGTGCTCGGCGAGATCCGCAGCAAGACCGGGGTCGAGCTGGCCGTGCTGGCCGGCGACGACGAGGCCCGGCTCACCTTTCTCGCCGCGCGCCGGTGGTTCGGCTGGTCGGCCGGTCGGCTGCTGGTGCTGGACATCGGCGGCGGCTCGTTGGAGATGGCGGTCGGCGTCGACGAGGAACCGGAGACGGCGGTCTCGCTGCCGTTGGGCGCCGCCCGGCTGACCCGCTCGGCGATGCCCGGCGACCCGCCCGACCTGGAGACCGTCGAGGCGGTCCGGCGTCGCGCCCAGGGCGAACTCGCCACCACCGTGCCCAAGCTGCTCGGCACCGGCCCGGTCGACCGCGCCGTCGCGACGTCGAAGACGTTCAAGCAGTTGGCCCGGCTGGCCGGCGCCGCACCGAGTTCGGACGGCCGCTACGTGCGGCGGGTGCTCTCCCGCGTCGACCTGGGCTATTGGACGGGCAAGCTCAGCCGGATGACCGCGGCCGAGCGCGCCGAGCTGCCCGGGGTGTCCCCGGGTCGAGCCCAGCAGTTGCTCGCGGGCGCGATCGTGGCCGAGGCGGCATTGGAGGAGTGCGGACTGGACGAGGTGGAGATCTGCCCCTGGGCGCTCCGCGAAGGCGTCATCCTGCGCAGACTGGACTGGATCTTTGACAGCCAGATCTGAGGACGGGTTTCTTCGCCTGTCCGAGGCGAAGGTGTGTCTGTCGACCTCGTCGGTCTACCCGGAGTCGACCGGCGCGGCATTCGACATCGCGGCGTCGTTGGGATTCGACGGTGTCGAGGTCATGGTCGGCGTCGACCCGGTCAGCCAGGACGCGGCCGCGCTGCGGCACCTCTCGGATTATCACGGGCTGCCGATCACCGCGATCCACGCGCCCTGCCTGCTGATCACCCAGCGGGTGTGGAGCACCGACCCGTGGACGAAGCTGGAACGCGCCCGGGAGGTCGCCACCGAGCTCGGGGCCACCACCGTCGTGGTGCATCCGCCGTTCCGGTGGCAGCGGGAGTACGCGCGGACGTTCGTCGAGGGCCTCAACCGCATGACGCAGGAGACGCCGATCGCGTTCGCGGTGGAGAACATGTACCCGTGGCGGGCCGGCAACCGGGCCATGCAGGCCTACGCGCCGGACTGGGACATCCTCGAGCACGACTACCCGTCGGTGACCCTGGACCTTTCGCACACCTCGACCTCGCACTCCGACCCGCTGGCGATGATCGAGACGCTCGGCCACCGGCTGCGCCACCTGCACCTGGCCGACGGCTCCGGCACGAACAAGGACGAGCACCTGATCCCCGGCCGGGGCAACCAGCCCTGCGCCGCGGTGCTCGAGACGCTGACGGCCCGCGGCTTCAGCGGCAACGTCGTGCTGGAGGTGAACACCCGCCGCTGCTCGAACCGACAGCAGCGCGAGTCCGAGCTGATCGAGGCCCTGGCGTTCACCCGGTTGCACCTGGCCGCCCCGGTCGACCCGCCCCAGCACGCCTGACCCCCGCGCCCCGCATCGAAGTCGCAGGAATTGGGCGCACGGCGGGAGCTGTCGCGGCACCATGATCGTTGTGAACCCTTCGCTGCTGATGCGACGCGCGATCCTGGCGGCCGCCCGCTCCGGCTCGATCCGGTCGGCGGTGGTCGCCGCCCCGGGGACGCGGGGGATCGTCCGTCGGTTCGTCGCCGGGCAGGAGCTGCCCGAGGCGGTCCGGGTCGCCGGCGAGCTCGTCGAGCGCGGCATGCACGTCTCGCTGGACCACCTCGGTGAGGACACCTCCGACCGCGCCGACGCGGCCGCGATGCGCGACTCGTGCATCGCCGCACTGGACGCCCTCGGCGCGGCTGGGCTGACCGGCAAGGCCGAGATCTCGGTGAAGCTGTCCTCGCTGGGCCAGTTCCTCGGCCCGGACGGCGCGAAGCTGGCGCTGGACCATGCCCGGCAGATCTGCGCGGCCGCCGCCCGGCACGGCACCACGGTGACGCTGGACATGGAGGACCACACCACCACCGACGCGACCCTGGAGACGCTGCGCGAGCTGCGCGCGGACCACCCGTGGGTCGGCGCGGTCCTGCAGGCCTACCTGCACCGCACGCTGACCGACGCCCGGGAGCTGTCCGGGCCGGGCTCCCGGGTCCGGCTGTGCAAGGGCGCCTACCGCGAGCCGCCGTCGGTCGCGTACCAGGACCCCGCCGAGGTCGACCGCAACTACGTCCGGTGCCTGCGAGTTCTGATGGAGGGTCAGGGCCGACCGATGGTCGCCACCCACGACCCCCGGTTGATCACGATCGCCGGCCACCTGGCTTCCGGGGCGCACCGCGCGGCGGGCGAGTTCGAGTACCAGATGCTGCACGGCGTCCGGCCCGACGAGCAACGCCGGTTGGCCGACACCGGCGCCACCGTGCGGGTCTACGTCCCGTTCGGGGAGCAGTGGTACCCGTACCTGATGCGTAGGCTGGCCGAGCGCCCCGCCAACGTGGCGTTCTTCGCCCGCGCCGTGCTCACCAAGGGCTGAGTCCGCCCCGGCCACGACGTGGCAGAGTGGCGGCATGACGCAGCGGGTGGCCGTGCTGGGCGGCGGCAAGATGGGAGAGGCACTGCTTTCCGGCATGCTCCGGGCCGGTCGCAGCGCCGACGCGGTGGTGGTGGCCGAACGGCACCCGGAGCGGGCCAAGTTCCTGCGCGAGACCTACGGGGTCGCGACGCCGGGCAACGCCGAGGCCGTCAAGTCCGCCGACATCATCCTGCTGGCCGTGAAGCCGCAGGACATGGCCGGGCTGCTGACCGAGATCGGCGGCGACGTGCGACCGGACCAGTTGGTCGTCTCGGTCGCGGCAGGCATCCCGACGGCGTTCATCGAGCGCCACGTCGGCGCGGAGGTCCCGGTGGTCCGGGTCATGTCGAACACCGCGGTCTTCGTCGACGCGGCGATGAGCGCGATCTCGCCCGGATCGCACGCCGGCCCGGAGCACCTGCGCACCGCGGAGAGCCTGCTGACCCCGGTCGGTGAGGTCATCCGGGTGCCCGAGGCCCAGCAGGATGCGGTCACCGCGCTGTCCGGGTCCGGCCCGGCGTACTTCTTCTACCTGGTCGAGGCGATGACCGACGCCGGGATCCTGCTCGGGCTGCCCCGCGAGGTGGCGTACCAACTGATCGTGCAGACCGCGATCGGCTCGGCGCGGATGCTGAAGGAGACCGGTGAGCACCCGGTCAAGCTGCGCGAGGCGGTCATGTCGCCGGCCGGAACCACGATCGCGGCGATCCGGGAGATGGAGAACCACGGCGTGCGCGCCGCACTGCTGGCCGCGTTGGAGGCCGCCCGCGACCGGTCCCGGGAGCTGGCCTCCGGCATCGGCTGACTACCCGTCAGTTTGATCTGACTGGTAGTCAGATGTGCTGGATTCCCACGGCGACGGAGTGGATGGCCAGCCCGGCCAAGGCGCCGACCACGGTTCCGTTGATCCGGATGAACTGCAGGTCCTTCCCGACCGCGGTCTCGATGCGGCTGGAGGCGTCGTGGGCGTCCCAGGCCTGCACCTGGGAGTGGATCAGCGTCACCAGTTGGTCGCCGTACTCCCCGACGACCCAGCGGATCGCCCGGTCCAGGTAGTCGTTCGCGTGGGCGGTGAACTCCGGGTCGGTCTGCAATCGTTGGCCGAGCTTCCGCAGGACCGCCGCCACCTGGCTCTCGAACGCCCCGTCCGGTGCCGTCAACGACCCGCGCACCGAGCCGAGCAGGTCGGTGACGACCGAGGCGAGGTGTTCCTGGATCCCCGGGTCCTGCACCCACTCCAGCAGCTGCTCGTCGACCGCGCGGGCGTGGTCCGGGTTGGTGCGCAGTTGCTCGGCGAAGCGCAGCAGCCCGTCGTCGAGCGTGCGCCGCATCCGGTGGTCGCGGCCCTGCCGGATCATGTCGTCCAGGGTCCGCAGGAGGTAGTCGAGGACTCGGTCCACCCGGCCGCGCGTGGTCAAGACCCGCAGGATCGGGCCCATGGAGTCGCCGAGGCTCATCAGGAAGTCGTGCCAGTCGGCGCGGTGCTCGCGCAGGTGGTCGCGGGCCGAGATCACCAGGACGTCGACCAGCGGCTGCCGCCCGCGGCCCTCCACGGCGGTGCGCAGCACCTCCCCGATCCGGGGCGCCCAGGACCTCCCGTCCGCCTGACGGTGCCTCAGATCCGTGTGCAGCGCCTCGAACAGGACCTCGGCCAGGGCGCGCGGGTCCAGCGAGTCCACGGCCGCCGCCAACGGGACCGACGCGGCGCGGGCCAGCGCGCGCCCCCGCTCCGGATCGGCCAGGTAGTGCGCCACCCGCTCGACCGGCCGCGCCGCGCGCACCTGCGCGGCGACCGCGTCGGGCGTGACGAAGTTGCCGGTGACGAACTCCCCGAGCTTGGCCGCCAGCACGTCCTTCTGCCGAGGCACCAGCGCGGTGTGCGGGATCGGTAGGCCGAGCGGGTGGCGGAACAGCGCGGTGACCGCGAACCAGTCCGCCAGGCCGCCGACCATCCCGGCCTCGGCGGCGGCCTGCACGAAGCCGACCCAGCCGGCGTCCGGCAGCGCGAACGTCACCAGGAAGACCGCACCCGCGACCGCCAGCAGTCCGGTGGCCCGCAGCTTCATCCGGCGCAGCGCGGCTCGCCCGACCGGGTCGTCCACCCCGCCGACGACGCGCGCCAGCGGTCCGGCCGCCGGGCCCGGAGCGGTCATGTCGGCAGCCTAGGGGCCGACGCGGTGATCGTCCGGGACGTCGTGCCGCCGTCCGACCCGCGGCGGCGATATGCCCTAAATTCGAATCCATGAGGTGTTCCGTGCCGACGCGGGTCATGTGGGACCCCGCGTTGATCGGCTACAACTTCGGCCGCGGTCACCCGCTGGCCCCGGTGCGGGTCGACCTGACCATGCGGCTGGCCCGCGAGTTCGGCATCCTCGACCGTTCCGACGTCAGCGTGCAGGCGGCGCCGGGTGCTCAGGAGAAGACCCTGCGCCTGCTGCACGAGGCGCCGTACCTGGCCGCGGTGCGCCGGGCGGGCGTCGATCCGCTCCAGACCGACCTCTACCGAGGGCTCGGCACCGGCGACAACCCCACCTTCCACGGCATGTACGAGGCCTCCGCGCTGGTGGCCGGGCAGAGCGTGGCCGCCGCCGAGGCGGTCTGGCACGGCGAGGCCGGGCACGCGATCAACATCGCCGGCGGCCTGCACCACGCCCTGGCCGGGTCGGCCAGCGGCTTCTGCGTGTTCAACGACGTCGCGCTGGGCATTGCCCGGCTGCTCGAGCTCGGGGCCGAGCGGGTCGCCTACGTCGACGTCGACGTGCATCACGGCGACGGCGTGCAGGAACTGTTCTTCCACGACCCGCGGGTGCTCACGATCTCGCTGCACGAGTCCGGCCGGACCCTGTTCCCGGGCACCGGATTCCCGGACGAGACCGGCGGGCCGGGCGCGCCGGGCTCCTCGGTCAACGTCGCCCTGCCGGCCGGCACTGGCGACGCGGGCTGGTTGCGGGCATTCGAGGCCGTCGTCCCGCCGCTGCTGCGGGCCTTCGCCCCGCAGGTCCTGGTCACCCAGCACGGCTGCGACACCCACGCCGAGGACCCGCTGGCACACCTGACCATGACCGTCGACGGCCAACGCCGCTCGTACGCCCGGCTGCACGAGCTCGCCCACGAGGTGTCCGGCGGCCGTTGGCTGGCCACCGGGGGCGGCGGCTACGCCCTGGTCGAGGTGGTGCCGCGCTCCTGGACCCACCTGCTGGCCGAGCTCACCGGGGAACCGCTCGACCCGGGCCTGGACACCACCGCCGACTGGCAGGCCCACGTCGGGTCGTTGGGCGGCAGCGCACCGCTGCGGATGACCGACGGTGCGGACGCCGCCTTCGAACCTTGGGGTACCGGCGGCGCGGACGCCGTCGACGAGGCGATCCGTGCCACCCGGGCGGCCACGTTCGCGGCCCACGGTCTCGATCCTGCGACGGCGGCATGACCGTCGAATCCCGTCGACGATTGGTCGACCACCTGCGGAAATCGGCCATCGCGGGCGACGTGGCCACCCCGCGGGAGGCCAATCTGCGCAGTTACCGGAATTTTGCCTCGGACGCCGTTTACCCCAAATTCGGTCTCACCTCGGATCGGCACTGGACGCCGGACGACGTGCTGGCCGTGATGGTCCGGCGCTGCGGCGTCGATCCGGACCCGAGGCACCTGTCCGGGCCCGACACGATCGACCCGGATCTCACCCTGGCGCAGCTCGACGCCGCCGGTGCCAGCATCGGTGAGATCGCCGCGGCACGAGGCAGTGTGCTGTTGGCGACAGGGCACCCCTCGGGGCTGCTCCAGGTGCACCTCGAGCTCGCTACCGCGTTGCGCCGGGCCGGGTGCCGATTGCTGACTCCCGGCTCCGGCCTGCGCCATATCGAGCGTCGCAGGGGTGAACCGGAGGAGCGGGAGGTCCGCTACGTCGGCGACGTCGCGATGGTCTCCGACCGCGGCGCGCTCAACCACACCCACTCGGCCCGGCCCATGCAGGGAATCCTCGAACTGCTCGACGAGAGCGGGCAGGACCTGCCGGACCTGGTGGTCGCCGACCACGGTTGGGCCGGTGCGGCGGGGGAGGCCGGGCTGTCCGTCGTCGGGTTCGCCGACTGCAACGACCCGGCCTTGTTTGTGGGCGAGGAGGACGGGAAGGTCGACGTTGTCGTCCCGTTGGACGACAACGTGAGCCCTTACCTGTACCTGCCAGTGATCGAATACCTGCTGGAAACGGCTGGGATCTGAGGAAAGTTCACCCCTTCGGGTGGTAAAGCAGAGGCGCCGAGCGGTCCGCTATGTCATCAAATATCGGTCCATAACGGTCAACGCGTGTCGCTCCATCGGCGTCACTGGGTATCGGGCACAATGCGGCCCCTTCCCCATCCGTACCTCTGGCCACTAATGTTGACGTGTTCACGTGGGAGTCCCGCCTTCGTGACATCCGCGGGCCCTACCCTCGCGGCGCCGTTGCGGTCGAAAGGTCCGGTGCGTCCATGGCTTCGAACGAGCAACCGCTCGCCGACGTCTCGTTCCTGACCGTGGCAGAAGTCGCCACGAAGATGCGGGTATCGAAGATGACCGTGTACCGCCTGGTGCACAACGGGGAGCTGCCTGCGGTTCGCGTGGGTCGTTCGTTCCGGGTGCCCGAGAATGCGGTGCAGGCCTACCTGCAGTCGTCCTACTACGAGGCCGACATCGGCTGACGCCGCCGGCACTGCTATGCCTCTCGACGCCGATCCGCCATCCGCGGGTCGGCGTCGCTTCGTGTGCGGATAGGCTGAGGCCTCGATCACGCGCGGGTTCGACTGCACGTGGCGTCACCGGTGAGCGAAGGTTACGCAGTGGGCTCTGTAATCAAGAAGCGTCGCAAGCGGATGGCGAAGAAGAAGCACCGCAAGCTGCTCAAGCGGACCCGGGTCCAGCGCCGCAACAAGAAGTAGCGGCGCACCCGCTAGGACTGGGCAGGTATGGGGCGGACAGTTCTGGTCACCGGAGTCGCACGGCCATTGGGAAGTCGGCTCGTGCGCCGGTTGAACGACGAGCCAGGGGTCGACCGCGTGATCGGCATCGACACGATCCCGCCGCGTACCGACCTGGGCCGCGCTGAGTTCGTCCGAGCCGACATCCGCAACCCGATCATCGCCAGGGTGATCGGAGCCGCGGAGGTCGACACGGTCGTGCACATGAGCGTCAGCCGCTCCGGCGGCGGCTCGGCGAACCGGTCGTCGGTGAAGGAAGTCAACGTCATCGGCACGATGCAGCTGCTCGCGGCCTGTCAGAAGGCGCCGAGCCTGCGCCGGCTGATCGTGAAGTCCACGACCGCGGTCTACGGGTGCTCGTTCCGCGACCCGGCACTGTTCACCGAGACGACCGAGCCGGTCGTGCCGCCGCGCGGTGGCTACGCCAAGGACGCCGTCGAGGTCGAGAGCTACGTGCGCGGCTTCGGCCGGCGTCGGGCCGACGTCGCGGTCGCCGTGCTGCGGTTCGCCAATTTCATGGGCCCGGACGTCGACTCCCCGTTGACCCGGCTGTTCACGCTGCCGGTCGTGCCGACCGTGCTCGGCCATGACGCGCGCCTGCAGTTCGTCCACGTCGAGGACGGCCTGGAAGTGCTGCGGCGGGCCGTGATCGGCGACCACCGCGGCGTGTTCAACGTGGCCGGGCCGGGCGTGCTGCTGATGTCGCAGGCTGCCCGCCGAGCCGGACGCCCCACGATGGCCGTTCCGTCCCGGGCGATGGGCTCGGTCGGCACGTTGTTGCGTCGGGCCGGCATGCTGAATCTGAGCGAGGAGATCGTCGAGTTCCTCACCCACGGCCGGGCGGTCGACACCGCTCGGTTGTGGGAGCGGTTCGGGTTCCGGCCCACGCACAGCACATTGGCGACCTTCGACGAGTTCCTCGACGTCCGCGGGCGCGGCCCGCTCACCCCGGACCGGCTGGCCCACGCGGCCGACCAGGCGTTCGAGGCCGTGCGCTCGTTCTCCTTGCCGGTTCCACAGCCCCGCACGGCGGCCGGCCGGGTGCTGGCAGCGGTCGGGGACGACGTCGATGAGTGAGGCCCGGGTGATCCCGTTCAGCCCGCAGGAGCGCCGCTCCGGCGGCGAGTCGGGCCTGCCGGTGGGGAGCCCGCCGTCCGCGTCCAAGAAGGTCCCGCAGGACGCCGGGAGGGGGAATCCGTTGCGGGCCGTGGACCAGAGCGTCGCCCGGAGCCTGGCATTCCTGCGGCGGCGGCTGTCCGGGGACTACACGATCGACGACTTCGGCTACGACGCCGAGCTGACCGAGTCTGTGCTGCTCGCTCCGCTCCGGCCGCTGTTCTCGCGTTGGTTCCGGGTCGAGGTGCGCGGGCTGTCGAACATCCCGGACACCGGCGGCGCGCTGGTCGTCTCCAACCACTCCGGCACGCTGCCGCTCGACACGCTGATGATGATGCTCGCGATCGGCGACCACCACCCGGCCAAGCGTTGTCTGCGTCCGCTAGGCGCCGACCTGCTCTTCGGGACACCGTTCCTCGGCGCGCTGGCCCGCAAGTCCGGGGCCACGCTGGCCTGCGTCCCGGACGCGGAGCGGCTGTTGGCGGCCGGTGAGGTCGTCGGGGTGTGGCCGGAGGGCTACAAGGGTCTGGGAAAGCCCTTCCGGGAGCGCTACAAGCTCCAGCGCTTCGGCCGGGGCGGGTTCGTGGCCGCCGCATTGCGGACCCGGACACCGATCATCCCCGCCGCCGTCGTCGGGGCCGAGGAGATCTACCCCGTGATCGGCAACCTGCGCTCGATCGCCCGGGTGCTGGGCCTGCCGTACCTACCGATCACGCCGACGTTCCCGCTGCTCGGCACGCTGGGCCTGGTCCCGCTGCCGAGCAAGTGGATCATCGAGTTCGGCCCGCCGATCCTCACCGACGACCAGCCGGCCGGCGCCGCCGACGACCCGATGCTCGTGTTCGACCTGGCCGACCGGGTCCGCGAGTCGATCCAGGCCGACCTCTACCGCCTGCTGATGCAGCGCCGCTCCGTATTCACGTAAGCCGCGCGCCGGGGTCGGACCCCGGTCAGGGACGCCCTAGCGGTCGGACGCGAGGTGGCTGTAGTGCCCGCCCAGCTGGGCCAGGCTGAAGTCCAGGCCGGCGGTCAGGCTGCCCGGGATCATCGTGTCGATCGAGTCGTCCGGCAGCGGCAGGAGCCCGAGCAGGAACGACCCGCCGGCCGACGACATCCCGGCCGGCGTCGGGCGCAGCGGGCCGGCGGAATCCGAATCGGCCGGGTCGTCGGAGCTCGAGGCCAAACTGGGTCGGGCCGCCGGGTCGAACAGGTCGGTGTCGACCAGGCTGCGGACGTCACGCTCGACGTCGGTCTGCTCCCGGTGCGACCTCTGGGAATGCTTCGCGCTCGCGCTCTTGGCGTTCTCGCGGGCCGAGGCGACCGCGTCGTCAACCGAGTTAACGGTCGGGTCGGTCAGGTGCGAGAGGTCCTCGCGGTCGGCGTCGGACCGGCTGGCCCGGGCCGCGGCAGGCGCCGGATTCAGCGGCGTCGTCTGGACTGTCCGGTCGACGGCCGGGGCCGGCGTCCCGGTGGCCGAGGCCACCCGCGCGGCGATGCTCTGAACCTCGCCGATCAGCGAGTCCTGCTTGGGCAACAGCTCGACCGGCAGCAGCGCCCGCATCTCGTTGAGCGTCGTGGTGCGGTGGTCGACGAAGTCGGCGAGCGGGGCCAGAACCTTCGGGTCCTGGTAGTGGCCGAACGCGGCGAACAGGTGGTTGCTGCCTGAGGCCAGCGCATCGGACATGTCCGAGAGGGTGTCGCGCAACTCCTGGACCACCACAGGGTCGGCGGACTGGCTGCCGTCGCGGGCCAGCAACGCCTGGACCTCGGAGAGCCGGGTGGCGGCGATCGCCAGGTACTGGTCGCCCTTCGCCCGGTCGCCGTTGGCCAGCGCGAGCTGGACGCCCTCCACCGCGCGCTTGACCTCGTACAACCGGTCGCCGGGCAGCGCGTGGGTGCTGGCCACGGCGGTCGCCGCGACGCCACCGGTGGAGATCGTGAGCACGGCGCCCGCGGCCACCAGCCGACGCCGCCAGTGCGCCGCGGTCGGCCGTGCGACCGCAGCCGGGGCGGTGTTGAGCAGGCGTACCCGCAGCGCGTCGCTGAACTCGGCGCTCGGTGTGATGATCGCCCCGGCACCGGCCAGGCCGGCCGCCACGTTGCGCAGCAACAGGAACTGCGCGTCGCCGGCAACCGCAGCCTCGAGCGCCAGCGCGAACTGCCTGCTCTGCCGGCGTTCCATGGGCCGCATACTCACCCGCTCACCCCCGCCCCTGCTCTCGTCGGACAGCACAACGACCCCGCGGGCGGGAAGTTACGCTCCGGGCGCAACGGGGCGCGCACCGCGACGACCGCGGCTGTGCCGGGGTCCGAGTCATGCGGTCTCCTCCGGCAGGATGGCCGCGAGCGTGCGCACCGCCCGGTACTGCAGCGTCTTGATCGCACCCTCGTTCTTGCCCATCACCCGGGCCGTCTCGGCAACCGAGAGCCCCTGCAGGAAACGCAGCACCAGGCACTCCTGCTGCTGCGGGTTGAGCCGTTTGAGCGCCTCCAGCAGCGTCGCGTTCGTCCACGCGCGCATCACGGCGTGCTCCGGCCCTTCCGTCGCCTCGTCGCCGCTCTCGGCGGCGACCATGTCGGCGGTGGTGATCTCCAGCCGGAACCGGCTGGACTTGAAGTGGTCGGCGACCAGGTTCCGGGCGATCGTCACCAACCAGGCCGCGAAGTCGCGGCCCTGCCAGGTGAAGGTCCCGATGCGGCGCAGGGCGCGCAGGAAGGTCTCGCTGGTCAGGTCCTCGGCCAACTGCCGGGAGCCGACCCGGTAGTAGACGTAGCGGTAGACGGTGTCCAGGTAGCGGTCGTAAAGCGCGGCGAACGCCTCGGTGTCGCCCGCCTTGGCGGCCTCGACCAGTTGGCCGACCGGGCCGGTGGGGCTGCGGTCGTCGGGGGTGGGCGGCAGGGCCGGTTGGGAACGCTCGACCGACGGGGCCGGTGCGGGGACGCCGTACCCGGCGCCGGCGCGAGCTGCGCTGACGTTGAAGGTGACCGAGGGGCCGCGCGGCTCCGGCGGAAGGCCGGGCCGCGAGCCGGTCGATCCGCGCGGCGGCTCGTGCGCGGAGTGCACGGCCGCGCACAGGCCGGGCAGGCCTGATGCGGACGACGAGGGATGGGACATCGGCTCCCCGGGCGGACGGAGGCGGACGGGCAGTTGGGACGTGCGGTTGGGACGTGCGGTAGGGACGTGCAGCTGTTGCGCGGGCAGCGCAGCTGAGCGACGGGCCACCGGCGATGCGACCGGCGTCCGGCTCGGATCAGCCGCGCTGCTTCTCGTCAACCGCCCGAGCGTGCGCCGGCATGGCATCCGACGTACGGCACTCGTTCGGCCGACATTTGCGATGGTAGGCGCGGATTCGGATGTCGAACAGCTTTTGTGGACGAACCTTGACCATTGCGGCCGATCACGTGAGAACCGGGACGAACGTGGGCATCAGTAGGCATACCGCGCAACTACCGGCGTGCGTTGGTGATCACTATTGGCGGCGTCGATGCACCGATGCTGCCGCGGCGATTCCGCCCGCCAAGGCCCCTGCTCCGGCCGCTGTCGGCAATCCGATCTTCGCGGCTTTCCGCTTGGTCCGGTAATCCCGGATCCGCCATCCGTTCGCCTTTGCGTGGGCCCGGAGTTCTGCGTCCGGATTCACTGCACAGGGGTGTCCGACCATCTCCAGCATAGGTATGTCGTTGGCCGAGTCGCTGTACGCGGAGCAGCGCTCCAGGTCCAGGTGCTCGACCGCGGCGAGCGCCGCGATCGCCTCCGCCTTGGCCGGTCCGTGCAGCGGTTTCCCGTGCAGCCGGCCCGTGTACCTGCCGTTTTCTATCTCGGCCACGGTGCCCAGCGCCCCGGTCAGGCCCAGGCGGTCGGCGATGGTCCGGGCCAGTTCGACCGGCGATGCCGTGACCAGCCACACCTGTTGGCCGGCGTGCAGATGCATCTGCGTCAACGCGCGGGTTCCCGGCCAAATTCGTTTGGAGATCAATTCGTCGAAGATCTCCTCACCGATCGCCTGGATTTCCTCCACCGGTCGACCCTCGATGAACGAAAGGGCGGTGGTCTGGGCCGAATTCATGTGGTCGAGATCCTCGGAACCGGCCACGACGAACTTCAGTTGCATCAGCGCAAAACGTGCTATGTCCCGGTTTGTGAAGAATCGCCGGGCGTAGAGGCCGCGCGCGAGGTGGAAGATGGAGGCGCCGCGCACGACGGTGTTGTCCACGTCGAAGAAGGCCGCCGCGGTGGGGTCCGGCGCACTGCGGCGGGTGTGCGGGGGCGCCGTCCGCGCCCCTGGGACCGGGCCGGCTCCGACTCTCGAGTCGCTTGCCGGAGGCAGGCTGCCAACCATCGCGTTCGAGCCTAACCCGTGCCGCCGACCGTCCGGATCGTCCGCGCGGACAGCCCGGCGAACTGCGGGCGAACTCCAGCGACCCTCAACTGGCAGACTCGGTCGACGTGAGCGCCGCACCCGCAGCCAACCTCGCCGACCTGACGCAGGCTGCCGCCGCACGGACCCCGGACCGGCCCGCGCTTATCGTCGGCGACACCCGGCTGACCTGGGCCGATCTGCAGCGGCGGGTCGAGGACCTGGCCGCCGAACTGCTCTGCCGCGACCTGCGGATGGCCGACCGCGTCGGACTGGCCGCGGGCGGCGCACTGGAGTTCGTCACCGGCTACCTGGCCGCGCTGCGCGCCGGGCTGATCGTCGTCCCGATCGACCACACGGCCGCGGCGGGCGAGGTCACCCGCGCGCTGACGGCCACCGGTGCGCGCCTGCTGCTCGCCGACGCGCGCGGCGAGTCGACGACCCGCGCCGGCGCGGAGGCGGCGGCTCAGGCCGGTTCCCCGGCGCCGGTCCTGGTCCTGGACGCCGCCGGGCCCGCGTCGCGCCCGGCCGGTGCCCGAACCCGGGTCGACTACGGCGGCGAGGCCACCGCGGTGCTGCTCGAGACGGCCGGGACCGGCGGCCGGGCCAAGCGCGCGATGCTCTCCCACCGGGCCCTGCTGGCGAACCTGGCCCAGTGCGCGGCGCTGGACCCCGCGCCGGTCATGCCCGGCGACACCGTGCTGCTGGCGCTGCCGCTGTTCCACGTGTTCGGGCTCAACGCCGTCCTGGGCCACGCGCTGCACGCCGGCGCGACCGTGGTGGCGGCCGACGCCGCAGACCCGGCGGCGACGTTGGCGCTGATCGCCCGGGCCGGCGTCACCAGCGTCGCGGGCACGCCCAGCATGTTCGCCGGCTGGGCCGCCCAGCCGGCGGCCCGTGCGGCGCTGTCCGGGGTCCGGGTGCTGGTCAGCGGTTCGGCGCCGCTGTCGGCGGGGGAGATCGAGGTCTTCCGGGAGGCCACCGGCAAGACCGTCTGGCAGGGCTACGGGCTGACCGAGGCGGCCCCGGTGGTGTCGGCGTCGATGCGGTCGAAACCGGGTTCGGTGGGTCGGCCGATACCCGGCATCGAGGTCCGAGTGATGGACCGGGCCGGCCATCCGGCCGCCGATGGCGACCCCGGCGAGCTCGAGGTCCGCGGGCCGAACCTGTTCTCCGGCTACTGGCCCGACGGCGCCTCGGCCCCGGATCGCGACGGCTGGTACGCCACCGGCGACATGGGCTGGTGCGACGCCGACGGCGACCTGTTCATGGTCAGCCGGCGGCCGGACGTGATCACGGTCAGCGGCTTCCCGGTCTATCCCCGCGAGGTCGAGGACGTCGTCTGCGCCCACCCCGGCGTCGAGCAGGCGGCCGTCGTCGGGATCGCGGACGACGCGGCCGGTCAGGTCGTGAAGCTGTTCGTGGTCGCCGCGGCAGACGTGGGACTCACCGCGGATACGCTGCGGGCCTGGTGCGCCGAGCGGCTGGGCCGGTTCAAGGTGCCGCGGCAGGTGGAGTTCGTCGCCGACCTCCCCCGATCGATCGCCGGGACCATCGCCCGCGGCCGGCTGCGCGCGACCGACGAGGGGGAGCAGTGACCACCGAAGGTCCGCCGGTCCGCGTGACGCTGTACTCGAAACCGGGTTGTCACCTCTGCGAGGTCGCCGCCGCAGTGGTCGCGGAGGTCACCGCGGAGCTCGGCGTCGGGTGGACCGAGATCGACATCACGACCGACGACGAGCTGTACAAGCGCTGGTGGGAGCAGATCCCGGTCACCCTGGTCGACGGCGCTCAGCACGACTTCTGGCGGGTCGACCCGGACCGGTTGCGGGCCGCCCTGCGCCCCGGAGGCCGTCTCACATACTGAGACAACGGGGTCGCGCGAGTTTGTTCCCGTGTTCACAAGTGCTTACTCTGGCGTCCGCCCCGAGGGTTATCGGACCGGAGGCCGAGTGGACGAGCGCAGCGAGCGAACGAGTGTCACAGTGCCCGCCAACTGCGACTCGCACAGGCGAACGCAGGCGTCGCGGTGAGCGAGAACCGCGCCGGCGCCGCTACTGGGCGCCCTCTCGCCATCCGCCCGAGGTCTCGATCCAGCCGACGGGTCGGCCTGCCGGACGCCACCGTCGCCCGGTTGCCGGAGTACCTGCGAGCGCTGCTGGCCTGCGCCGAACGGGGGGTCCAGACCGTATCTTCCGAGTTGCTGGCCGCGGCCACCGGGGTCAACTCCGCCAAGCTGCGCAAGGACCTGTCCTATCTCGGCTCGTACGGGATCCGGGGGGTCGGCTACGACGTCGAGTACCTGGTCCGCCAGATCTCCCGCGAACTCGGTTTGACCCAGGACTGGGCCGTCGCAATCGTGGGTATCGGGTCGCTGGGCCACGCGCTGGCGAACTACGCGGGATTTTCCTCGCGCGGGTTCCGGATCGCGGCGCTGATCGACGCCGATCCCGATCGGATCGGGGAGAGCCTGGCCGGGGTGCGGGTCGAGTCGTTGGCCGATCTCGAACACCTGGTGGCCGCCCGCGGGGTGTCCATCGGCGTGATCGCCACGCCGGCTGGTGCGGCGCAGGCGGTGTGCGACCGGCTGGTCGAGGCCGGTGTGACGAGCATCCTGAACTTCGCCCCGATCCTGCTCACCGTCCCGCCCGGCGTCGACGTGCGGAAGGTGGACCTCTCCTTGGAGCTGCAGATCCTGGCCTGCCACGCACAACGCAAGGCGATGGCTCCGCAACTGCCGTCCGGGCGGACCCGCACCAAGCCGGAACGCACGGCCGCCGAGCCGGCGGTGGTGACACCGTGAGTGTGTTGGTGATGGGGTTGTCGCACCGGACCGGTCCGGTGAGCCTGCTGGAGCGGGTCACGATCGGCGGCGACGCGCTGGTCAAGCTGATGACCGACGCCGCGGCGGCCGAGCACGTCCTGGAGATCGCGGTGCTGTCCACCTGCAACCGGGTGGAGCTCTACGCCGAGGTCGACAAGTTCCACGGCGGCCTGGCCGACCTCTCCGAGCTGCTGTGCCGGCACAGCGGGCTGGGCCTGGAGGAGCTGCGGCCGCACCTCTACGTGCACTACGAGGACCGCGCCGTCCAGCACCTGTTCTCGGTGGCCGCAGGCCTGGACTCGATGGTCGTCGGCGAGAGCCAGATCGTCGGGCAGGTCCGTTCGGCCCTGGCGCAGGCGCAGGAGCTGGGCACGGCCGGTCGGGTGCTGAACGAGCTGGTGCAGCACGCGCTTCGGGTCGGCAAGCTGACCCGCACCTCCACCGGCATCGGCGCGGCTGGGCGGTCGTTGGTCGGGGTCGCGCTCGAGCAGGCCGGCAGTGCGCTGGGCGGCCTGGCCGGTCGCCGCGCCGTGGTCGTCGGCGCCGGTTCGATGAGCGCGCTGGCCGCGACGTCGCTGCACCGGGCCGGCGTCGGCGAACTGCTGATCGCCAACCGGACCCACGCCCGCGCCGAGCACCTGGCCCGGGAGCTGGGTGGTCGTGCCATCCCGCTGGGCGAGGTCCCGGGCGCGCTGGCCGAGGTCGACCTGGTGGTCTGCTGTACCGGGGCCACCGAGCAGGTCATCGGCGTTGCCGAACTCTCCGCCGCGCTCGCCCGACACCCGCGGGGCCGGCTGGTGGCGATCGACCTGGCGATGCCGCGCGACATCGACCCGAGCGCAGCGGAACTGCCTGGCCTGCGGCTGATCGACCTGAACACGCTGGCCGACGACGAGACAGCGGGCGGTAGCCCGGCCGAGGTCGAGGCCGCGCGTCGGATCGTCGCGGCCGAGGTGGCGGTACACGCCGCCGAGCAGCGGGCCTCCCACGTGGCCCCCACTGTCGCCGCGCTGCGCACGATGGCCGACGACGTCGTCTCCGCCGAGATGCTCCGACTTTCCGGGCGGTTGCCCGACCTGGACCCGCGAGCTCGCGAGGAGATCACCCGTGCCGTGCGGCGGGTGGTCGACAAGTTGCTGCACGGCCCGACCGTGCGGGTCAAGGAACTGGCCAGTGGGCCGGACGGCCACGCCTACGCGGCCGCACTGCGCGAACTGTTCGACCTGGACCGCAACGCCGTCGAGGCCGTCACCCGCGCCGATCTCGCGGCCGAGGACATCGCCGAGGCCGACCTCGCGGCGATCCCACCCGGCTCCGGTTTGGGGCTGCTGTGACGGCGGTGCTGCGGCTGGGCACTCGGGGCAGTGCGCTGGCCCTCGCCCAGGCCGAGGACGTCGCGAACGCGGTCACGGCGGCCACCGGCCGAGCGGTCGAGCTGGTCCGGATCAGCACCGCCGGGGACAGCTCCGCCGAGCCGCTGGACCGCATCGGCGGCACCGGGGTGTTCGTGGGGGCGCTGCGCGAGGCCCTGCTGCGCGGCGAGATCGACTTCGCTGTGCACTCGTTGAAGGACCTGCCGACCCAACCGGCCCCCGGCCTGGTCGTCGCCGCGGTGCCGCAGCGCACCGACCCGCGCGACGCACTCGTCACGCGCGGGCTGACGCTGGGCGAGCTGCGGCCCGGTTCGCGGATCGGCACCGGCTCGCCGCGGCGTGCCGCGCAACTGGCCGCGCTCGGCTTCGGGCTGGAGGTCGTCCCGATCCGCGGCAACGTCGACACCCGGCTGCGGATGGTCGCCGCAGGCACGTTGGACGGGGTAGTGGTCGCGCGCGCAGGCCTGCTGCGCCTGGGTCGCGACGAGGAGATCTCCGAGGTGATCGACCCGCTGCAGATGCTCCCGGCCCCCGGGCAGGGCGCGCTGGCGATCGAGTGCCGCGAGCCGAACGATGCCGCCGCCACGGAACTGTTCGCACTGCTCGCCGCCCTGGAGGACCCGGACACCCGGGCCGTGGTCGACGCCGAGCGCACGGTCCTGGCCACCTTGGAGGCTGGCTGCTCCGCGCCGGTCGGCGCGCTGGGTGAGGCGGCCGAGGGCGACGAGGAGTACGAGGCCGAGATCTACCTCCGGGCAATCGTCTGCGCCCCGGACGGGTCGCACAGCGTGAAGCTGTCGACCACCGGGCCCTTGACCGACGCGGATTCCCTGGCCCGCAAGTTGGCCGAGGAGATGCTCGCCGAGGGTGCGGCGGACCTCATGGCCGAGCGCCCGCCGGCCGAGCGAGAACCGGGATGAGGCAGCGATTGAGACCGCTGCCGGCCGCACACGCTTTCCGACCCGCACCGAGCCACTCCGGAACGGAGTACGACAGATGAGCCCGACTCGCAAGGCGCCCGTCAAGGCGGTTGCACCCGAGGCCCCCGCGGCGCGTAGGACGGCGTCCGGAACGGTTGCCTTCGTCGGTGCCGGCCCAGGCGACCTCGGGCTGCTCACGGTCTCGGCCACCGAGCTGTTGGCCGAGGCCCAGGTTGTCGTGCTCGGGGACCACGCCCGCGAGCAGCTGCTGACCTGCTGCCCGCCCGACGTCGTCGTCGTCGACGGCGCGTTCGACCCCAGCGGCGCCGTGTTGACCCCGGCCGCTCGCGCGAAGGCCGTCATCGGTGCGACCAAGGGTGGCCGCCGCGTGGTCCGTCTGATGGACGGCGACCCGGCCCTGCACGTCGGCCTGGCCGAGGAGGCCGCCGCCTGCGTGAAGGCCGGTGTCGAGTTCCAGGTCGTGCCCGGCGTCCCGGCGATGTCGGCGGTGCCGGCGTTCGCGGGCGTGCCGCTGACCAGCCGCACCGTGCGCGAGGTGCGGGTCATCGACGCGCACGACCCCAAGACCGACTGGTTCTCGGTGGCCAGCAAGGACGCGACGCTGGTCCTGACCAACTCCTCCGACGCGGGCCTGATCCGCACCGCGGCCGCCAAGCTGATCGAGGCCGGTCTCGACCCGGCCACCCCGGTGCTGACCACCTGGGCCGGCACCACCACCGCGCAGCGCACTGTCGCCTCGGTGTTGGTCGACGTCGCTGACGCGTTGCCGAACGAGCCGCTGACCGGCTCTGCGGTGACCGTCATCGGCGACGTGGTCGACCTGCGGGCCACCCTGTCCTGGTTCGAGACCCGGCCGCTGTTCGGCTGGCGGGTGCTCGTGCCGCGCACCAAGGACCAGTCGGCGGGCCTGGTCTCCCGGCTGCGCTCGTTCGGCGCGGTGCCCGAGGAGGTGCCGACGATCTCCGTCGAGCCGCCGCGGGCCCCGCAGCAGATGGAGCGGGCGATCAAGGGCCTGGTCACCGGACGCTACGAGTGGACCGCGTTCACCTCACGCAACGCGGTCAAGGCCGTGCGGGAGAAGTTCGAGGAGTACGGCCTGGACGCCCGGGCGTTCTCCGGGATCAAGGTCGCCGCAGTCGGTGAGCAGACCGCTGCCGACCTGGCCGCGTGGGGCATCAAGGCCGATCTGGTGCCCAGCGGTGAGCAGTCCGCCAAGGGTCTGCTGGCCGACTGGCCGCCGTTCGACGAGGTCTTCGACCCGATCAACCGCGTCTTCCTGCCCCGCGCCGACATCGCCACCGAGACCCTGGTGGCCGGCCTGATCGAGCTGGGTTGGGAGGTCGACGACGTCACCGCGTACCGGACCGTGCGCGCCGCCCCGCCGCCCGCCCCGGTCCGCGAGGCGATCAAGAGCGGCGGCTTCGACGCGGTCGTGTTCACCTCGTCCTCGACGGTGCGGAACCTCGTCGGCATCGCCGGCAAGCCGCACGCCGGGACGGTCATCGCCTGCATCGGCCCGGCCACCGCGGCCGCGGCCGAGGAGCACGGCCTGCGGGTCGACGTGCTGGCGCCGAACCCCTCGGCGCGCGACCTGGCCGACGCCCTGGCCGAGTACGGCGCCTCCCGGCAGGCCGAGGCCGTCGAGGCCGGCGAGTCCGCCCTTCGGCCGTCGGAGAAGCGCACGGCGGTCCGCCGCCGGCGCTGAGCGCCGTCCGGGTGGTTTGCAGTCGTCGACTTTTGTCCCTGCCTGTCGGTCGTTATAACGACCGACAGGCAGGGACAAGCGCTGACAAGCATGGATAACCGTCGACGACCGCAAGCCCAGCGGCCTCACGGCCTCGACGCGCGACCTAGGCTTTGGACATGACCCAGGGCGGATTTCCGGCGGTGCGGATGCGTCGGCTGCGGCGGACGGCGGCGCTGCGTCGGCTGACCGCGGAGACCTCCCTGGAGCCGCGGCACCTGGTGCTGCCGATGTTCGTCAAGGAAGGCGCCGGCGAGCCGACGCCGATCGCCTCGATGCCCGGCGTCGTGCAGCACTCGGCGGACTCGCTGCGCAAGGCCGCGGTCGAGGCGGTCGAGGCCGGGGTCGGCGGGCTGATGCTGTTCGGGATCCCGACGCACAAGGACGCCACCGGCTCCGGGGCCGACGCAGAGGGCGGCGTGCTCAACGTCGCGCTGCGCGACCTGCGGGCCGAACTCGGCGACTCGACCGTGCTGATGGCCGACCTGTGCCTGGACGAGTTCACCGACCACGGCCACTGCGGGGTGCTCGGTCCGGACGGTGGCGTGGACAACGACGCGACCCTCGAGCGCTACGCCCAAGTAGCGCTCGCCCAGGCCCGCGCGGGCGCCCACGTGCTCGGGCCCTCGGGGATGATGGACGGCCAGATCGGCTACGTACGAGCCGAACTCGACGCGGCCGGGTTCACCGACGTCGCGCTGCTGGCCTACTCGGCCAAGTTCGCCTCGGCGTTCTACGGCCCCTTCCGCGACGCGGTCGAGTCCAGCCTCGACGGCGATCGGCGGGCCTACCAGCAGGACCCGGGCAACGGCCGCGAGGCCCTGCGCGAGGTGCTGCTGGACGTCGCGGAGGGCGCGGACCTGGTCATGGTCAAGCCGGCGCTGGGCTACCTCGACGTGGTGTGGCAGGTCCGCGACGCCGTCGACATCCCGGTGGCGGCCTACCAGGTCTCGGGGGAGTACTCGATGATCGAGGCCGCTGCGAAGGCCGGATACTTGGACCGCGAACGCGCCATCGAGGAGTCGCTGCGCTCGATCCGGCGGGCCGGGGCCGACATCGTGCTCACCTACTGGGCACTCGAGGTCGCCCGTCGCCTGGGCTGAGCAAGCCCAAGGTCGTCATCTTGTGGGGCGCGGCGCCGACGAGCTTGTGCGGGCGCTGGTCCGAGACGCTCAGGATCGCCGCCCCGCAGGCGATCAACAGGAAGCCGGCAACGGCCAGTGCGAGGTCGCGCCGCCACCTGCGGGCGGCCGGGTCGCCCAGGGCAGCTGCGTCGCCGCCCGCCGAGAGGGCCACGTCGCCGGTCAGCGCGGCTGCCCCGGCGGGGTCGGCGAGGTCGCCGGCGGCCAACAGGTCCTCGCCACCGGTGAGCACGAACTCCAGCACCTCGACCGCTCCGGCCGAGTTCGGGGCCCGGTCGAACCAGGGGTGCCCGTCGGTCCGCTCGGCCCGCCACGACGGCGCGATCTGCTCCAGTGCCGGGCAGCGCGGGCCGACCAGCACCCGGGCGCCGGCCGCGTCGACCAAGGCGAATGGGGAAGCGGCGAACGACTCCACGGTGTCGCGGGTCGTCCCGTCGGTGGCCGACTGGCTGGCCAGGTACCAGACGCACTCCCGGCCGGACAGCGGTGCGCGCAGCGTCCCGCCGGGTCCCGGTGCCACGGTTCCGCGCACCACCACCCGCCCACCGGCCCGGGCCTTGCGCAGGTCGCCGAGCGGCAGCACTTTCCGGCCTGGCAGCAGCCGCAACTGCAGCCCCGCGCCGATCGCGCCGAGAGTCCCGATGATCGAGAGGAACGCACCGACGAGAACGAGAATCAAACCGATCGTGACCTGCACGCCGACCACCGTAGTGTTCGCCGATGGAGGGGCCGGCCGGTCGCGGTCCGCTGCGGCGGGCGAACCGCCGCGGACGAGTTCGCATCAGGCACGAAGTCGGCAAATTCCGGTGTCGGGTCGCGTGTCGGACTCGGCACATAAGGCACAGTTCGTAACGAACTGAGTCCGAGAATGGACACAGCAGGACGAACTGGCACACGCCGGGCGGAGTCGATTCACGTTCGGGAGGCCGAAAATGTGCACTGCGGCCGAATGGGTCATTGTTTGTCCCCAACGCAACCAAATCGACCGCAGCGGCGTCCAAGCCGTGAGGCCGCGTTCGGCCGGCTTGCCGTGCCCGTCCACACCCGGGGTACGCGGACCGGGCCGATCGCGCCGAGCAAGAACTCGCACGAGGAGGTGCCTGGCTTGACGACGCAGCGCGTGCCCGGTCGCGGCCGGACAATTGGGGTGGGCTTTCTGGCTGCCGGTACGGCGATCGCGGGGGTGATCACGGGGCTCGGTGTCCCGTCGTCGGCCTCCGAGGCCAACCACTCGACGGCGGCGGCGGTCGCGGCTCCCAACGGACCCAACTACGTGGCCGCGGCGGCGATGCCGCAAGGCGCGCGCTTCGGCTCCTGGACGGAGGGCCCGGTCAACAGCGGCACGCCCGCCAAGGCCCCCTTCTGCCTCGACGGTGTCTTCGACTCCTCCGACACCGGCAACCGCGCGTACTTCGGCAAGTCGAAGGTCGCCGCCGAGGAGTTGGTCAGTGTCCTGTCCGACACCGCGTCGGCCGACGCCCTGGTCACCAAGCTGCAGGCCAAGATCCAGGCCTGCTACCAGCAGTGGCTGAACATGGACATCCCTGCGTACCGGGGCGGCAAGCGCAGCGCCAGTTGGGCCCGCTACGCCTCCGGCGGCACGGCGACCGACCCGACCGTCTACGGCGTCTTCACCGTCCCGCCCGCCGGCTTCGACCACGCGACCAACCTGTTCGCGGTCGGAAAGCGCGGCAACAGCGTGATGGTGCTGCACCTCGTGCTGGTCGGCGACCGCGCCGACGCCCCGGTCGAGCAGTTCCGGGCGACCGCCTCGGCGGCGCTGGCCGCGCTGTACTGAGGTCCTCGCGGGCCGCGGTGGTGCGGACCACTCCTGGTGGTTTGAGACCATTGCCGGGTGAGTTCCACTGACCGTTCCGAGTCGCTGTTCGAACGTGCCCAGGCGGTCACCCCGGGTGGGGTGAATTCGCCGGTGCGGGCCTTCCGCGCGGTCGGGGGCACACCACGGTTCTTCGCCTCGGGTAACGGCCCGTATCTGGTCGACGTGGACGGCAACACCTACGTCGACCTCGTCTGCTCCTGGGGCCCGCTGATCCTGGGCCACGCCGACCCGCGGGTGGTCGCCGCGGTGCAGGCGGCCGTTGCGTCCGGGACGTCCTTCGGAGCCCCGACACCCGGTGAGGTCGAACTGGCCGAGGCGATCATCGCCCGTGTCCCGGTTGTCGAACGGCTGCGATTCGTCTCCTCCGGCACCGAGGCCACGATGTCCGCGGTGCGCCTGGCCCGCGGGGTAACCGGCCGGCCGGGGCTGATCAAGTTCGCCGGCTGCTACCACGGCCACGTCGACTCGCTGCTGGCCGCGGCCGGTTCCGGGGTGGCGACGTTCGCGTTGCCCGAGGGCGCCGGGATCACCGGTGCCGCCGTGGCCGACACGGTCGTGGTGCGTTACAACGACCTCGACGCCGTCGCCGCCGCGTTCGCCGCCCATCCCGACCGGATCGCCGCGGTGATCAGCGAGGCCGCGCCCGGGAACATGGGGGTGGTCCCGCCGGACCCAGGCTTCACGCTCGGGCTGGCCCGGCTGTGCCGCGAGAACGGCGCCCTGTTCATCTCCGACGAGGTCATGACCGGCTTCCGGGCCGGCCCGGCCGGCTGGTTCGGCATTGAGGGCGTCGCCCCGGACCTGATCACGTTCGGCAAGGTCATGGGCGGCGGCTTCCCGGCCGCGGCCTTCGGCGGCCGCGCCGACGTGATGTCCGCGCTGGCCCCGGAAGGCCCCGTGTACCAGGCCGGGACCCTGTCCGGGAACCCCGTCGCGATGGCGGCGGGCCTGGCCACCCTGCGCGGTGCTACCCCCGAGGTGTACGACCACCTGGCCAAGGCCGGGGAGGTGATCGCGGTTGCCGCCTCCGAGGCGTTGTCCGCGGTCGGCGTCGAGCATCACGTGCAGTTCGCCGGGACGATGTTCTCGATCTTCTTCACCGCCGATCCGGTGCACGACTATGCGGGCGCGAAGACCCAGCGCACGGACCGCTTCGGGGCGTTCTTCCACGAGATGCTCGCCCGCGGCGTGTACCTGCCGCCGTCGGCGTTCGAGGCCTGGTTCCTGTCCGCCGCCCACGACGACACCGCGATCGGCCGCGTGCTCGACGCGCTGCCGCACGCCGCCCGCGCCGCTGCGGAGGTAGCCGAATGACCACGACCCTGGTGCACGTCGTCCGGCACGGCGAGGTGTTCAACCCGGAGAAGGTGCTCTACGGCCGGATCCCCGGCTACCACCTGTCCGAACTCGGCACGAAGATGGCCGAGCGGGTCGCGGAATCCCTGGCCGGGCGCGATGTCACCGCGGTGATCGCCTCGCCGTTGGAGCGTGCCCTCCAGACCGCGGCGCCGATCGCGGCGGCCTTCGACCTCGAGATCGACACCGACCCGCGGCTGATCGAGGCGGCCAACCACTTCGAAGGGTTGAGCTTCGGGGTCGGCGACGGATCGCTGCGGCAACCCCGGCACTGGCCCTACCTGTGGAACCCGTTCCGTCCGTCCTGGGGCGAGCCGTACCGGGACCTGGCGCACCGGATGCTCGCCGCGGCAGCCGCGGCCCGCAAGCAGGCGGCCGGTCACGAGGCCGTCTGCGTCAGCCACCAACTGCCGATCTGGATCATGCGGCTGCGCGTCGAGGACCGGCGGCTCTGGCACGACCCGCGCCGCCGGCAGTGCTCGCTGGCCAGCATCACCACGATCCGCTACGAGGGCGAGAAGATCCGCTCGATCTCGTACACGGAGCCGGCCGCCGATCTGGTCCCCAGCAAGATCGGACCCGCAGGCGCCTGATGCTCCGCGCCGACAGCACGTTCTCCCATCAGGTGACCTCCGGGTCGCTGTTGATCGCCATGCCGGTCGCCCTGCTCGCGGGCCTGCTGTCGTTCCTGTCCCCGTGCGTGCTGCCACTGGTCCCCGGCTACCTGTCCTACGTCACCGGCCTGGCCGGCGCCGACCTGGCCAACCAACGTCGGGGCCGCGTGCTGCTCGGCACCAGCCTGTTCGTGCTCGGGTTCGCCACGGTTTTCGTGTCCTACGGGGCGGCGTTCGGCTACGTCGGGTCCGACCTGGTCGAGCACACCGACGCGGTCAACCGGGTGCTCGGGGTCCTCACGATCGGGCTCGGGCTGAGCTTCCTCGGGCTGCTCCCGCAGACCCAGCGCGAGTTCCGCTGGCTGCACCGGGCACCGTCGGCCGGTCTGCTGGCCGCGCCGGTTCTCGGCGTGCTGTTCGGGGTCGGCTGGTCCCCGTGCATCGGGCCGACACTGGGTGCCGTGCAGGCGCTGGCGTTCGACAGCGCCAGCGCCGGCCGGGGGGCGCTGCTGACCTTCGTCTACAGCCTGGGGCTAGGGCTGCCGTTCGTGGCGGTCGCGGTCGGGTTGCGGCGGGCGCTGGGGGCGCTGAGCTGGGTCCGCGAGCACAACCGGTTCGTGATGCGCACCGGCGGGGTGATGCTGTGCATCCTCGGCGTGCTGCTGCTCACCGGCGCGTGGACGTCGCTGTCGGTGCACCTGCGCACCTGGACCGCCGGCTTCGAGACGGCGGTCTGAGCGATGGCCCTGACCACCAAGTTGCCGGAGACCCCGGCCCCGCCACCGCTGGGCAGCGTGGGCATGGTCCGGTGGGCCTGGCGCCAGTTGACGTCGATGCGCACGGCCCTGCTGCTGCTGTTCGGCCTCGCGCTGACCGCGATCCCGGGGTCGGTGATCCCGCAGCGTCCGGTCGACCCGATCGCCGTCGGGCAGTTCAGGTCGCACCACCCGGATGTGGCGCGCTGGTACGACCGCCTCGACCTGTTCGACGTGTTCGCCTCGCCCTGGTTCTCCGCGGTCTACCTGCTGCTGATGATCTCGCTGGTCGGCTGCGTGGTCCCGCGCAGCAAGGTCTACCTGAGCGCGGCGCGGGCCCGCCCGCCGGCCACTCCCCGGTACCTGGACCGACTGCCGGAGCACCGGTCGCTGACCGTCGAGGCACCGGTGGAGTCGGTCCTGGCGGCCGCGGCGAAGTCGCTGCGCGGGCGGCGGTTCCGGGTCGACACCGACCCGACGTCGGTCGCCGCCGAACGCGGCTACCTGCGCGACACCGGCAACCTGGTCTTCCACCTGTCGCTGGTGGTGATCCTCGTCGGCATCGCCTTCGGCCACCTCTACGGATTCAAGGGCAGCGCACTGGTCGTCGAGGGCCATGGCTTCTCCGACACCGTCACCCAGTACGACAACCTGCGGGCCGGTCCGCTGTTCGACACCGACCACCTGCCGCCGTTCGAGCTGAAGATGGATTCCTTCGACGCCCGTTACCAGACCGACGGTCGGCAGCGCGGCGCCGCCCGGGACTTCGACGCGAACGTCACGTACACAGCGCGGCCCGGTGCCGCCCCGGAGTCGCGGCAGATAAAGGTCAACCACCCGCTGGCGGCTGGTTCGACCAAGGTCTTCCTCGGCCCGCACGGCTACGCGCCGCTGGTCACCGTGCGGGACGGCAAGGGCGACGTGGTCTTCACCGGCCCGGTGCCGTTCCTGCCGGTCGACCCGGTCGGCCTGAGCTCCCGCGGCGTGATCAAGGTCCCCGACGCCGCCCCGACCCAACTAGGGTTCCAGGGCTTCTTCCTGCCGACCGCGGCCTTCGACCTGCAGCGCGGCCCGTTCTCCACGTTCCCGCAGCCGCTGAACCCGCGGCTGGTGCTCAACGTCTGGTCCGGCGACCTCGGACTGGACAACGGTGTCCCGCAGTCGGTCTACCGGCTGGACACCTCGCACATGACCCAGGTCCGGGAGACCGCGGACGTCGGCTCGCCGCCGATCACCAACTCACTCGCCGTCGGCGGCACCATGGCCTTGCCCCGCGGCCTGGGCACGCTGACCTTCGACGGCTACCGGCAGTGGGTCGTGCTCCAACTCGCGGCCGACCCGGGCCGCGACCTGACCCTGGCCGGCGCCATCGCCGCGATCGCCGGCCTGCTCGGCTCCTTGTTCGTCCGCCCGCGCCGGGTGTGGGTGCGCGCGGCCCCGGATGGGGCCGGGCGTACCTTGGTCGAGGTCGCAGCCCTGTCGCGCAGCGACGGGGTGGACTTGGCCGAGGACGTCGAGGCCACCCTGGGCGCTCTCAGCGTCCCCATCGCAAGCAGGATCAGCAGGGAGTGAGTGTGCCCGCGCCCCACACGTTGGCTGTGGCCAGCGACCGGTTCATCCACTTCGCGATCGTGGTCTACGCGCTGGCGATGCTCGCGCTTGCCGCGGAGTGGGCCTTCGGCAGCAAGACCCGCTTCACCGCCGAGGCGCTGAACGTGGCTGAGCCTGCTCTCGCCGCGAAGGCCGAGCTGGCCACTGTCGGCGCGTCCGCCACCCCGCAACATCTGCTGCCTGTCCCACCTATCGAGGGCGTCGGATCGGTGGGACTGGCAGCAGAAGTGGGGGAAGTCGGGGAGGTGGACGAGAGGGCCGAGAAGTTCGGCCGGATCGGGCTGTCGCTGACCGCGTTGGCGTTCACGCTGCACCTGGCCGGGGTGGTCTGCCGCGGCTGGTCGGTGCACCGCGTGCCGTGGGGAAACATGTACGAGTTCTCCACGGCGGCTGCGCTGGCGGCCACCGGGGCGTACCTGGTGCTGGTCCGGCGCTACGACCTGCGTTGGCTCGGGGTGTTCGTGGTCACCCCGGTGCTGCTGACGCTCGGCCTGGCCGTCACGGTCCTCTACACCGACGCCGAGCAACTGCAGCCCGCGCTGCAGTCCTACTGGTTGGTGATCCACGTGATCGCCGCCGTCACCAGCGCCGGCATCTTCACCGTCGGCGCCGCGATCAATGTCCTCTACCTGATCCGCGAGCGGGCTGAGCGGCGCAGCGTGATCCCGGTCGGTTTCGCACGGCGACTCCCGTCCGCGGTGGAGCTGGACCGGCTGGCCTACCGGGTGCACGCGTTCGTGTTCCCGCTGTGGACCTTCGCGGTCATCGCCGGCGCGATCTGGGCGGAGAACGCGTGGGGTCGCTACTGGGGCTGGGACCCGAAGGAAACCTGGGCGTTCATCACCTGGGTGGTCTACGCGGCCTACCTGCACGCCCGAGCCACGGCGGGCTGGAAGGGCCGCCGTGCGGCGGCGATCGCACTGACCGGGTTCGGATGCTTCCTGTTCAACTACTTCGTGATCAACCTGGTGATCACCGGGCTGCACTCCTACGCCGGTACCTGACCGCGGCACAGCGCCTGACCGGCGCTGTCACTCCGGGCGGTCGGTCTCCGGCTCCGAGCCGTCGCCGGGCCCGAGGTCCTCCTCCAGGCGGCGGAGTCGACGCTGTTGATCGGCGCGGGCGTTGAGCAACGCCAGGAACTCGGGGTCGTCGTCCGGCGCGGGCCGGGACACGTAGGCCTGCTTGCGCCGCAGCGGCATCGTGGGCGCGGGACGGCTCGGGACGCCGGCTGCTTGCGGGCGACCGAGCAGGAACCAGGCGACGGCGCCGAGCGGCGGCAGCGCAACGATCAGTACGGCCCAAGCCCACCTGGGCAGGGTGCGTACCGCGGCGCCGGGCGTCTGGAGCAGCTCGACCAGCGCCCACAGCACGACGCCGACGACGAGCAGGACCAGAAGTTCCTCGGGCATGCCACCTCTTTCGTGACGCTTCACTTCAGCGTAGTGCGGCGCGGCAGGCCGATACGGGGCTTGGTCCGATATGCCGGCCGACCCCGACCAAGTCGTGGCCTCGTGTTTGACTTGCGGGGTGCATCTACCGCCGTCGCTGTCCTACACGCTGCGTCGTCTGGGTCTTTTCGTGGGTGTCCTGGGCCTCGCGTCAGTGACGCTGCGTGGTGTCGACCCGATCGTCGTGCTGATGGTCGCCACGCTGGTGTCCGGCGTGCTCAGCTACGTCCTGCTCGCCGGGCCGCGTGAGCAGATGGCCCGTTCGGTCGCCGGTCGGTTCACGCGGCTTGGCTCCCGGATCGACGCCGGCGCGGCCAAGGAGGACGCGGCGTTGGACGCCGCCGAGGCCACCCGGAGCAAGGGCGAGAAGCCCGCTCGATGAGCCGATAGCGCGGGTTACACCCAACGGAGTAATGGCGCATCCATTGCGTTGCGCAACGACTAGCGTGCGTATTCGTGAAGTCCGAATTCGCATCTTTGTCGGGGTGACGTGATGGCACGTAAATTGTCGAATTCCGGAATCCGTCCCGAATTGTCTCTCTGGGCGGAGGCGATCGGCGGATCGATGCGGGAATGGCGCGCTCGGCGTGAGCTGGGCAAGCGCGGCAGCGACGTGTTCATGGCTGCTGAGCCCCACTACTACGACCCGGAGGAGCCCTACTCGTTCCTCCCGCCCAGCGTGATGACCCCGGCGCCCCGGATCACCGGCTACGGCCGTGGCCGCCGCCGCACCGCGTTGGCCGTCGCGGCGATCGTTGCGGCCGCCGCGATCCCGGCTTTCGCGATCACCTCGGTGTTCAACCGCTCCAGCGACTCCGACGGCGTGACCTCGGCTGCAGTCAACTCCGGTACCCCGGCGAACGGTTCGATGGAACTGGACTCCGCCGGCGCTCCGGCCGGCCAGGCGGGCCCCGCGGCTCCGGCCGCTCCTGCGGCTCCGGTCGTGCCGGTCGTGCCCGCTGTGCCCGCTGCGCCCGCTGTGCCCGCGGCGCCGGCCGCCCCGGCGGTTTCCGCACCGACCAAGGCCACCGCGCAGCCGACGCAGACCGCGACCTCGGCCGTCGAGAACAGCGACGAGAATTCCGGGACCGAGACCTCCGCAGCCAAGTCCGCCACGGCTTCGCGCGAGCAGCCGGATTCGGATTCCGGGTCGGATTCCGAGGCGGATCTCCCGCACGCCCGTCGGCCGATCTCGACGCAGCCGGAATCGTCTGCTCGGCAGTTGGACAACCGGCCCGTGCGTATTCACCACGCCCGGCCGCGCAGCGGCGACCTGAGCACCGGATCGGACCGCGAGGTCCAGGCCCCGACGACGACCAACCCCAGCACCCCGCAGGCCCCGGCCACTCACTCGACCACCCCGCAGGGCCCGACCGACTACGGGTGGCCGGAGACCACGAGGTCCCCGGCCACCCGCACGGCCCCGGCCACCCGCACGGCCCCGGCGGACCGCTCGACCGCTCCGGTGGAGCGCCCCACGGCCCCGAAGACCCCGGCCGAGAGGTCCGAGCCCGTCTCGCGCGGTGGGGACGCGTCGGCTCCGGGCGCCACGACGAACGAGCTGGGGGAGACGGCCGGCAAGCCCGAGACCGAGAGCGTCCCGCAGCAACCCCCGGCCGCGCCCGCGGCGGCCCCCGCTCAGCAGCCGGCCAGTGCGTCGACCGGCGTGACCCCGGCCGCGCCCGCGGCGGCCCCCGCTCAGCAGCCGACCACTTCGTCGACGGGCGTGACCCCGGCCGACCCGGCCGCGCCGCAGGCCCGCTGAACTCCGCTCAGGAGCCGGCGGCCAAGGCGAAGGCGAGCAGGAGACCGAAGCCGAACTGCGCCCGGGCGGTGCCGGCCAGGGCCGGGATCAGATCCCGACCCGAGGCGCCGCGCAACACCGGGCGCAGCGCCGGCGCGGCCAGCGGCAATGCCAGCAGCGCCAGCAGCGTCCACGGGTGGTGCGGCACCAACGCCAACGGGAACAGGAACGAACCGAGCACCAACGCGCCGAAGAGTTGCCTGGTGGCGCGGTCGCCCAACCGGACCGCCAATGTCCGCTTGCCGGCTGGGGCGTCCTTCGGGGCGTCGCGCAGGTTGTTCACGACCAGTACGGCGCAGGCGAGCATCCCGACCGGGAACGACGCCACCACGGCCGGCGCGGTCAGGTCGCCGGTCTGGACGTACGTCGTCCCCAGGACGGCGACCAAACCGAAGAACACGAACACCGAGATCTCGCCCAGCCCGCGGTAGCCGTACGGGCTGCGCCCACCGGTGTAGCCCCAAGCTGCGGCGATCGCGGCCGCGCCGATCAGCACCAGCCACCACGACGAGGTCGCCGCCAGCACCAGGCCGGCCACTCCGGCTGCCCCGAAGCACGCGAACGCGGCTGCCTTCACCTGGCCGGGCGGGGCGATCCGCGAGCCGACCAGGCGCATCGGGCCGACCCGGTTGTCGTCGGTGCCGCGCACGCCGTCCGAGTAGTCGTTGGCGTAGTTGACGCCCACCTGCAGCGCCAGCGCGACGACCAGCGCGAGCAGTGCCTTCCACCCCACGGCACCGTCGGCGTTGGCCGCGGCCCCGGTCCCGACCGCGACGGGCGCGACCGCGACCGGCAGCGTGCGAGGCCGTGCCCCCGCCACCCACTGTGCCGCCGTCGCCATCTCGTTCTCCCGTTCTCGTACTCAGGGCAGCCGGACCATGACCCGAACTCTTGCCCGGTCCACCTTGCCCGACGGCAGCTTCGGGATCGCCGACCACACCACGAAGTCGTTCGGCGCGTGCGGCGCGCCGAGCCGGCCGGCCACCAGCTGACGCAGTTCGGCGCGGTCGATCTCGGGCCCGGTGGGCACCACAACCGCGACCACCCGTTCGCCCCACTCCCGGTCCGGCCGGCCCACGACGACGACCTCGGCCACGCTCGGATGCCCGGCCAGCACGGCCTCGACCGCCTGCGCCGGGACCTTCACCCCGCCGGTAATGATTACGTCGTCGGCCCGGCCGAGCACGTGGAGCACTCCACCGGAGTCGATGCGCCCGAGGTCGGACGTGGTGAACCAGGCGCCGGTGAACCCGGGTGCGGCCCCCGCCGGCCCGCCCTGGTCCGGCCCCGGCCCCAGGTAGCCCCGGGCCAGCAGCGGTCCGGTGATCCGGACCAGCCCGCCCGCCCCGATCATCAACCGGACGCCGGGCAACGGCAGCCCGTCGTAGACGCAGCCGCCGCAGGTCTCGGTCATGCCGTAGGTGCGCACCACCCGGGCGCCGTGCTTCTGGGCCCGCTCGACCAGCCCGTCCGGGATCGGGCCGCCGCCGATCAGGATCGCGTCGTAGGCGTCGAGTTCGACCCCGGCGTCGAGCAGCCGGATCAGCTGGGTGGGCACCAGCGCGGTGTAGTGCCGCAGCCCCGGCTCGAGTCGGCCGGTGCCGTCGGCGAACGTGCCCGGGTCGAAGCTTGCCCCGACCGTGACCACCGGTTCCACCCCGGCGGCCCGGCACCGGGTGAGCACTGCCAACCCGGCGACCCGGGCCGGGGACATCGCCAGCAGCCACTGCCCGGGCCCGCCGAGGTGAGTGTGGGTGGCCTTTGCCGAGTACGCCAGCGCCGTGGCGGACAGGCGCACGCCCTTGGGCCGACCAGATGTCCCCGAGGTGGCGATGACCAGCGCGGTGTCGGCGGGCACCCCGGCCGCGGCTTCGGGCAGCAACGACTCGGCCAGGCGTCGGCCCTCGGGGCCGGGCGGGGTCAGCAGCAGGGCTGGGCCGGAGCCGTCCAGTGCCGCGTCCAGGGCCGGGCCGGGCAGCGCGTCGCGGTCCACGGCCAGCGCCAGCAGCGGTCGGTCGTCCACGGGCGCTCAGCGTAGGTGGCGGCCCGTCACGCCGGGCGTGGCGGTGCTTGTCCACAGGCCCCGCTCTGTCCACAGGCCGGTGATCGGGGGCTGCTGCTGGGCGCGGCGGCCGGCAGGCTGACGGTGTTCGGATTCGGGCTTGGGGAGGGCCGATGACAGGTCGAGATGCGTTCGACGCAGCGGTGCTGGCGGAGCTGCGGCGTCGTCTGGTGGGGCCGTTGCCGGGGGAGCCGCCCGGCAGTCGTTACCTGCGTGGGGTGGGCCTGCTGGCCACCGTCGAGCCGGACACGGTGAAGTTCTGGCTGGACGTGGTCGTGTACGGCGTCGCCTCCCGGGAGACCCACGCGGTGCCGGAGTGGTCGACGGTCGCGGTCGGGTCGCCCTCGGCGCTGGGTCGGGCCCTGGCCGCCGAGATCACCATGCTGTTGAGCGAGCGGCTGTCCCGGGCGCGGGTCGTGAGCCGGTAGTGGGTGGTAGCTCAGAAGTACCAGGGGAAGCGCGACCAGTCCGGGGCACGCTTCTCGAGGAACGAGTCCCGGCCCTCGACGGCCTCGTCGGTCATGTAGGCCAGGCGGGTCGTCTCCCCGGCGAAGATCTGCTGGCCGACCAGGCCGTCGTCGATGAGGTTGAACGAGTACTTGAGCATGCGCTGCGCGGTCGGGCTCTTGGCGTTGATGATCGTCGCCCAGCGCAGCGCCTCCGCCTCGAGCTCGGCGTGCGGGACCACCTTGTTCACGGCACCCATTCGGTACGCGTCCGCGGCGGAGTACTCCTGGCCCAGGAAGAAGATCTCCCGGGCGAACTTCTGGCCCACCTGCCGCGCCAGGTACGCCGAGCCGTACCCGCCGTCGAAGCTGCCCACGTCGGCGTCGGTCTGCTTGAAGCGGGCGTGCTCGGCCGAAGCCAGGGCCAGGTCGGCGACCACGTAGAGGGAGTGCCCGCCGCCGGCCGCCCAGCCGGGGATCACGGCGATGACCACCTTGGGCATGAACCGGATCAGCCGTTGACACTCCAGGATGTGCAACCGCCCGGCCCGGGCCGGGTCCACCGTGTCCGCGGTGTCGCCGGCCGCATACTGGTAGCCGGTGCGGCCGCGGATTCGCTGGTCGCCGCCGGAGCAGAACGACCACACGCCGTCACGCGGCGAGGGCCCGTTGCCGGTGAGCAGGACAGCGCCGACGTCACTGGACATCCGCGCATGGTCCAGCGCGCGGTAGAGCTCGTCGACGGTGTGCGGTCGGAACGCGTTGCGCACCTCCGGCCGGTGGAACGCGATTCGCACGGTGCCGGACGCGACGGCCCGGTGGTAGGTGATGTCGGTGAAGTCGAAGCCGGGCACCGTCCGCCACGCGCTCGGGTCGAACAGCTCCGAGACCTCGTTGTCCACCACGTGTGTCCTTTCCGCTCCGCGTCGGGTCACCGTATCCGCGCGCTCGGGCAGGATGGCCGGGTGCTCGACGTCCACACCTATGCGATCCCGCTGCGCACCCGGTTCCGCGGGCTGACCATGCGCACCGGGGTGTTGCTGCGGGGTCCGGCCGGATGGGCGGAGTTCGCGCCGTTCGACGACTACGACCTCGCGGCGTCGGTCCCGTGGTGGCAGTGCGCGGTGGAGGCCGCCACCGTCGGGTGGCCCGCGCCGGTGCGCGATCGGGTGCCGGTCAACGTCACCGTGCCTGCCTGCGACCCCGAGCGGGCGCGCGCCATCGTCGCTGCGTCCTCGGGCGCGCACACGGCGAAGGTCAAGGTGGCCGAGGCTGGGCAGTCGCTCGCCGACGATCTGATCCGGGTGTCCGCGGTGCGCGACGCCCTGGGCCCGGCGGGGCGGATCCGGGTGGACGCAAACGGCGGCTGGCCGGACCCCGACACCGCCGCGGCGGCGATCGTCGCGCTGGACCGCGAGGTCGGCCTGGAATACGTCGAGCAGCCGTGCGCCACCGTCGGGGAACTGGCCGCGGTGCGCCGACTGGTGGACGTCCCGATCGCGGCGGACGAGTCCATCCGCCGCGCGGCTGATCCGTTGCGGGTGGCCCGGGAGCACGCCGCGGACATCGCGGTGATCAAGGTGGCGCCGCTGGGTGGGGTCGCCGCGGCGCTGCGGCTGATCGAGGCGATCGGGCTGCCCGTGGTGGTGTCCTCGGCGTTGGAGACCTCGGTCGGCATCGCCGCCGGGGTGGCGTTGGCCGCGGCGCTGCCCGAGCTGCCCTATGCCTGCGGGCTGGCCACCGTGGCGCTGCTGGAGCGCGATGTGTGCGCCGAGCCCCTGCTTCCGAAGGACGGTCATCTGCCGGTGCGCCGGGCCGTCCCGGACCCCGCCGCGTTGGCCGCGTTGGCCGCCCCCCACGATGTGGCCGTGGCCTGGGAGCAGCGACTGAACGCGGTGCGTGCCGCCGCGGCGGCAGGGGAGAGCATCCGGTGAACCCGTCCACCGCGTTGGCGCGGGTGCTGGTCGACGAGTTGGTCCGATGCGGCGTCACCGAGGCGGTGCTGGCGCCGGGCTCGCGGTCCGCGCCGTTGGCGTTGGCCCTGTACCGCGAGGACCGCATCCGGCTGCACGTCCGGATCGACGAACGCTCCGCGGCCTACCTGGCGATCGGCCTGGCCCGCGTCTCCGGACGACCGGTGCCCGTGGTCTGCACGTCCGGGACCGCCGCCGCGGCCCTGCACCCGGCGGTGCTGGAGGCCGACCTGGGCAACGTGCCCCTGCTGGTGTTGACCGCGGACCGGCCACCGGAGCTTCGCGGCACCGGCGCCAGTCAGACCGTCGACCAGTTGGGGTTGTACGGCCGGGCCGTGCGGATGTTCGCCGAGGTCGGGGTGCCCGAGCCGGTGGTCGGTCAGGTCGGCTACTGGCGTTCCCTGGTGGGCCGGGCCGTGGCCGCTGCCACGGGCACGGCCGTGGGCGGGCCGGTGCACCTGAACCTGGCGTTCCGCGAGCCGCTGGTGCCGGACGGCGACCCGTCCTGGCCGGAGTCCTTGGAGGGGCGGGAGGACGGCGCCGTCTGGGTGTGGGTGGACCGGATCGAGCCGGCGTCCATGCCGGTCTCCGAACTCCTCGGGGAGGGGATCCCGGAGCGCGGTGCGATCGTGGCCGGGGACGGCGTGATCACCGCGTCGAGCGTCGTGTCCCTGGCCGAGCACCTGGGTTGGCCGCTGTTCGCGGAGCCGACCAGCAACTGCCGGCTCGGGCCCAACGCGATCGCCGGCTACCCTCTCCTGCTGGCCGACGAGGCCTTCGCGGAGGATCCGCCCGACGTGGTGTTCACCGTGGGCCGGCCGAGCCTGTCCCGCCCGCTGCTGCGTTGGCTCGGTCGGGCCGGCACACAGATCGTGATGGATTCCAGACCGGTCTGGCCGGACCCGACTCGCAGTGCCTGCCGGGTGATCCCGCGCACGCCTTGGCTCAACCTGGACTCGGTGGCGGACACCGAGTCCGCGTGGTTGGGCCGCTGGCGGCGTGCCGGCCGGGCCGCCTGCGCCGTGCTGGACGCGGAACGTGAGTCG
Source organism: Sporichthyaceae bacterium (assembly GCA_036269075.1). Taxonomy (NCBI): domain Bacteria; kingdom Bacillati; phylum Actinomycetota; class Actinomycetes; order Sporichthyales; family Sporichthyaceae; species Sporichthyaceae bacterium. The sequence goes on along the minus strand of DATASX010000117.1, from coordinate 32,677 downwards.
GCACGGTTGACCGAGGTCGGCGTCGCCGGAGTGGTCGGCGCGGCCCTGCCGGCCGGCGGCCTGTTGATCTGCGGCCCCAGCCGCCCCATCCGTGACGTGGAACTGACGCTGCCCGCCCGCGACGACATCACGGTGGTGGCCAACCGCGGGGTGAACGGGATCGACGGCCTGGTGTCCACCGCGATCGGCGCGGCGTTGGCGCACCAGCACGCGTGCGGCGGGGTGGATGGGCCGGCCGTTGCGCTGCTCGGCGACCTGACCTACCTCTACGACCGCAACGGCTTGCTGCTGGCCCCGGAGGACCCCCGCCCGGACCTGGTGCTGGTGGTCGTGGACAACGACGGCGGCGGCATCTTCGGCACCCTGCCGCAGGCCGGGCTGCCCGGCTTCGAGCGGCTCTTCGGCACCCCGCACGGGATCGACCTCTGTGCCGATGCGGCCGTGGCCGGCATCCCAGCAGTCTCGGTCACCACGGCCCACGAGCTGACCGATGCCATCCGGGAGGGCTCGGGGATCCGACTGGTCCGGGTGCCCACCGACCGGGCCGACGCCGCGAAACTCCAGATAGCGCTGCAGGAGGCGGTGGGGGCGGCGCTTCGACCGTGAGCGACTGCGACGAGCGAGGAACAGGCGAGTGAGGCGAGCGCAGCGTGAGAGCGAGCTCGCGAGCCATCGCAGGTGCCGAGCCGATTGAAGCCTGTTGACCGAAGGGAACACGAGCGAGGAGCGCAAGCGAACACCAGCACCGTGAGACCCTGGCCCCGGCGCCGAGGAACAGTTGGAGAAATGACCGATCTCGACGACGAATCACCGCACCTGGCGACTCGTACCTCGCGGGGGGTTGCCCTGCGGATCCGGCGCGGCCGTCTGGTGGTGCTGGTTCTCGCGGCGGTGCTGACCTACGCGACCGACCTGGTCACGAAGATCGTCGCGGTCCACCAGTTGGCCGGGCGAAAGCATCCGGTCGACGTGTTCGGGTCGGCGTTCAACCTCGAGTTGGTCCGCAACCCCGGGGCCGCGTTCGGTCTCGGCGTCGGCATGACGATCGTGTTCTCGGCGGTCAGCGTCGCGGTGATCGTCGCGATCCTGCGCACCGCGGCACGACTCGGCAGCACGTGGTGGGCGCTGGTGTTCGGCCTGGTGCTCGGCGGGGCTCTGGGCAACCTGACCGACCGCCTGTTCCGCGCCCCGGGCTTCGGCCGCGGGCACGTCGTCGACTTCCTGCACATCACCCACTGGCCGGTGTTCAACGTCGCCGACAGCGCATTCTGCGTGGCCGGGGGGATCGTCGTGGTGCTCGCGATGAAGAACATCCCGCTCGAGGGCCGCCGCTCCTACTGAGCCCCGGTGCACGCGGTCGGGCGAGCCGGGTAAGAAGGGCTCATGACTGACGACCGGATCCCCACCCGTTCCCTGGGCAGCAGCGGCCTGAACGTCGGCGCGGTCGGCCTCGGCTGCATGAGCATGTCCTGGGCCTACGACCCGTCCCAGAAGGACGACACCGCCGCCATCGCCACCATCCACGCCGCGATCGACGCGGGCGTCACGCTCATCGACACCGCGCCGGCCTACGGCCCGCACCACAACGAGGATCTGGTCGGCCGGGCACTGGCCGGCCGCCGCGACCGGGTCGTGCTGGCCACGAAGCTGGGCCTGTACGTCGACGTGAAGACCTTCGAGTTCATCAAGGACGGCCGGCCGGAGAACGTCGCGACCCAGCTGGAGGACTCACTCCGTCGGCTGCAGACCGACTCGGTCGACCTGTACCAGCTGCACCGCGTCGACCCGAACGTCCCGATCGAGGAGACCTGGGGCGCGATGGCCGAGCTGGTGCAGCGCGGCCTCGTGCGCGCAATCGGGCTGTCCGAAGCCACCGCGCAGGAGTGCGCCCGAGCCCACTGCGTCCACCCGGTGGCCTCCGTGCAGTCGGAGTTCTCGCTCTGGACCCGCGACGTGCTGGAGAACGGTGTGCTGGCCTGGTGCGAGGCCAACGGGGCGACGCTCATCCCGTTCGCCCCGCTCGGCCGCGGTTTCCTCACCGGCGCGATCAGCGCCGAGATGAAGTTCGAGCCCAAGGACTTCCGCGCCCGCAACCCGCGCTTCACCGACGAGGCCCGGGCCGGTAACCAACGGCTGGTGGACGAGGTCCGTGCGGTGGCCACGGAGCTGGGCGCCACACCCGCGCAGGTGGCCCTGGCCTGGACGCTGGCCACCTCCCCGGCGATCGTGCCCATCCCGGGCACCCGGCGCCGGGAGCGGGTGCTGGAGAACACTGCGGCGGCGAACGTCGTGCTGCCGGACCACCTCCACAAGCGCCTCGACGAGCTGCCCGCCCCGGTCGGATCCCGCTACTGACCTGTCCTGACAGGACCAGATCGGCCCTTCCCGGCCCCGGAACACGCGTCCCGGGGCCGGGATGTGACCGAGGCCATGCGGTTCCGGCCGGTTTCCGGCGAACGTGTTCGCGCCATTTTCTGGCGAGTCCGGGCCGCTGCCCGAACCCGTCGCGGCGCTCGGTACGTTGCCCCTGACCTGCGATTACATCCGACCGAGGCCCGGCGGCAGGCTGGTGGCGGGGGCTGCGCGCGGCTTGGGGGAGCGAGTTCATTCGTCCTGACGGGACGAAAGAAAGCGCCCCGTCCACCCGGTCGCGCCGCTGCAGGCCTTTTCGAACACCCGTAGAACAGGCTGCGACGCAACAGCTAGCACCGGGATCTCCCGGTGGATGGAGGAATTCGGCGTGACGATCCTCAAGCGCGAGGAATGGCACGACATCACTCGGCTCACGGACTGGGACTTCACCTACGTCGACCACCAGACCGTGTTCCCCGACTGGATGGCCGGCGGCGAGGACAGCGACCCGGGTACCTGGGCCAAGTGGCGCGAGGACTACCGCAACTCCTACGCCGAGTACGTCGGTACCCAGCGGGAGAAGGACGCTGCCGCCTACTCGGTCAAGGCCGCCCTGCAGCGCTCGGAGATCTACGACAACCTGCCCGAGGGCTGGAAGACCAACGCCAAGGTTCACTTCACCGCGTTGACCCAGATCGAGTACCTCGCGGTCCCGGCCGAGCTCAAGATGGCTCGTTTCGGCCTGACCGGCGGCTGGCGGAACATGGCCGTCTTCGGCGCGATGGACGAGATGCGGCACGCCCAGATCAACCTCTGGTTCTCCCACGAGTTCGTGCCGAAGGACATCCACTACGACTGGGCCGTCAAGAGCTACCAGACCAACAACTGGGTGATCATCGCCTGCCGTGCGCTGTTCGACGGCTTCATGACCTGCACCTCGGCCGTGGACGTCGCCCTCGGTCTGCCGTTCACCTTCGAGACCGGCTTCTCGAACCTGCAGTTCGTGGCGCTGGCCGCCAACGCCCTGGACTCCGGCGACGTCAACTTCGCCAACATGATCAGCTCGATCCAGACCGACGAGGCCCGGCATGCCCAGCAGGGCGCCCCGACCCTGGAGATCCTGCTGGAGAACAACCGCAAGGAACACGCCCAGTGGATCATCGACCGCTCGTTCTGGCTGTCCAGCCGGATCTTCGCGATCGCCACGGGCCCCTCGATGGACTACTACACCCCGCTGGAGGGTCGCGAGCAGTCCTACAAGGAGTTCATGGAGGAGTGGATCGGCGAGCAGTTCATCACCTCGCTGGAGGACTACGGCCTGGACAAGCCCTGGTTCTGGGACGAGTTCGTCGACGGCCTCGACCACGCGCACCACTCTCTGCACCTGGGCACGTGGTTCTACCGCTGGACCCTGTTCTGGAATCCGCCTGGCGGTGTCGGCAAGGCCGAGCGGGAGTGGCTGAACGAGAAGTACCCGCACTTCGACGACTCGTTCGGCAAGCACTGGGACGTCATCATCCACAACATCAACGACGGTCGTCCCGACCTCACGCTGCCCGGCGCCCTGCCGTGGGAGTGCAACATGTGCCAGCTCCCGCTGATGACCTCGACCTCGGTCTACTCGCAGAAGTACCCGGCCGTCCCGGGCTACAAGCTGGTCCACAACGGCTACAGCTACTGGTTCTGCTCCGACCCGTGCCGGCGGATCTGGTGGGAGGACCGCAACGCGATCATCCACCAGAAGACGATCGTCCAGCGCCTGCTCGGTGGCGAGGTTCAGCCGCCGGACCTCACCGGCCTGTTCGACTACATGGGCCTGGGGTCGGACGAGATGGGCGACGACGCCTACGGCATGGCCTGGGCGGCGGACTACGCCACCAGCCCAAGCTGACGCAGCACCGCGCAACGAACGGGAGCCCCGACCGATCCGGTCGGGGCTCCCGCCCGTTCGGCGCCCGTGATTAGGGTTGGAGCGTGACGACTACGCAGGCTCCCGCGCCCGTCTCCATCCCCGGACTGCTCGTCGAACGGACGACGGCCACCCCGTCCTCGCTCGCGTTCAAGTACCGCGCCGGCGCCGGTTGGACCAGCCTGACCTGGGCCCAGACCACCGAGCAGGTCCGCAACCTGGCCGCCGGGCTGATCGGGTTGGGCGTCGAGGCCGAGACCCGGGTCGCGATCCTGGCCGGCACCAGTTGGGAGTGGATCCTCGCCGATCTGGCCATCCTCGCCGCCGGTGGCGCGACGACCACGATCTACCCGTCGAACACCGCTGACGAGTGCGCCTACGTCATCGCCGACTCGGCCTCGCTGATCGTCATCGCCGAGAACGACGCCCAGGTCGAGAAGCTGCGCTCGGTACGAGAAAAGATCCCGACCGTCCGCAACGTGATCGTGGTCGAGGCCAATTCCGATGTGAACAGTGCCGACGGCGACTGGGTCCTCCGCCTCGAGGACGTCCGGGCAAGCGGTGCGAAGTCCCCGGAGGCGACCGAGGAGCGCTACCTGCAGCGGGTGGCCGGCATCGCCGCCGACCGCTTGGCGACGCTCGTCTACACCTCCGGGACCACCGGCACCCCCAAGGGCGTCGAGCTCACCCACGACAACTGGGTCTACGTCGGCGAGGCCTCCCGCGCGCTGGACCTCGCCCGTCCCGACGATCTGCACTTCCTCTGGCTGCCGATGGCCCACGTGTTCGGCAAGGCGCTCGAGGTCGTGATGATCGCCAATGGCACCGCCAGCGTCATCGACGGCAGCGTGGACCGGATCGCGGCCAACCTCGCCGAGATCCGCCCGACCGTGATGGCCGCGGCCCCCCGGGTGTTCGAGAAGATCCACAACACGATCGTCGCCACGGTCCGCAACGAGGGCGGCATCAAGCTCCAGTTGTTCACCTGGGCCCGCGGGTTGGGCCTGGCCGCCAGCCAGGCGCGCCAACAGGGCCGGTCCCCGTCGCCGTTGCTGCAGGCGCAGTTGCTGGTCGCCGACCGGCTGGTGTTCGCGAAGATCCGCAACCGGTTCGGGGGCCGGATCCGCACGTTCATCTCCGGTTCGGCGCCGCTGTCACCGCAGATCGCGGAGTTCTTCGACGGGGCCGGGATGCCGATCCTGGAGGGCTACGGCCTGACCGAGTCGGCTGCGGCCAGCTTCGTGAACCGTCCGGCCTCGGTGCGCTTCGGTACCGTCGGCCCGCCGCTGCCGGGCACCGAGGTGCGCATCGCCGAGGACGGCGAGGTCCAGTTCCGCAGCCGCGGGGTGATGCGCGGCTATCACGGCATGCCTGCGGAGACCGCGGCGACGTTGCTGCCCGGCGGCTGGCTCGCCACCGGCGACATCGGGGAACTCGATGAGGTCGGCCGGCTGCGGATCACCGACCGCAAGAAGGAACTGATCAAAACCTCGGGTGGCAAGTACGTCGCGCCCGCGCCGATCGAGGGCCGCATCAAGGCCGCCTGCCCCTACGTCGCCAACGTGGTGGTGCACGGGGAACGCCGGAACTTCTGCGTCGCCCTGATCACCCTCGACCCGGACGTGGCCAAGGGCTGGGCCAAGGCGACCGGCAAGCCGGAGGACCTGGCCGTGCTCGCAGCCGATTCCGACCTGCGCGCCGAGGTCGACAAGGCGATCCGTTCGGTCAACGCCGAGTTGCCGAGCTACTCCACGATCAAGGACTTCGCGATCCTGCCGGCCGACTTCACGGTCGAGGCCGGCGAGCTGACCGCGAGCATGAAGGTGCGGCGCAAGTTCGTCGAGACCAAGTACGCCGACGTACTCGACGGCTTCTACGCCGGTGCGATCGAAACGGTCTGAGCGCGGCTCACTGGCCGGCGGTCGCGCCGCTGCTCGACGAGGTGCCGGCCGACGTCTGCGGCTGCGAGACCGAGGTGGAACCGTTCGGCAGCGTGATCCCGAGGATCAGGGCCAGTGCGGCCAGGCCCGCCAGCAGCGGCAGGCCGCGGCCGAGTGTCACGTCGCGGCGGCGGTACCAGGGCACCGTGGGCAGCGCGTCGTTCGGCTTGCGGTGCTTGCCGTGCCCCGGCCGGTCGACGCGGCGCAGGAACGCACGCTCGGTGCTGTTCCGGCTGATCGCGCGGAGATTGGCGAACGGCGCCAGCACGCCCCACCAGCCCCGACGCATCGTCTCGCGCTGAACCTGTCGGGCGGTCTCCAGCCCGCAGTCGCGGCACAGCCGGGCGGCCACCGTCCGGGTGCGGGGTCGGAAACCGCCCGGGTCGACGGCGTGCAGGGTGACCCGCACCGCCGGCAGGCCCGCGCAGCGTTCACAGCCCCGCGGCCGGCGTGGGAACAGCACGCCGTGCTCGTGGGCCTGCTCGATCGCGTGCCAGGCCAGGTCGAGCTCGTGGTGCATCAAATCCGGGCCGGCCTTGGGATCGGCGGCAGGTTTCTCGGAGTCGTGGTCGATGAGGCACACCCAGGTCAGATAGGCGTCGCGCGCCTGATCCAACGTCGCGTCCTCGTCCAACCCCAGGGTGGCGTACGCCTTCCGCAGTTCCTTGACGTTCATCCCAGTGCCCCCGCCGAATCCGTAAACGGGCCGACCGGCCGCCCGCACCCCCCGGTGCGCGACCGCGTCGCGCCGATTACTGCCGCCCTTTGTCCAGATGTTGGCCGATCCGGCGGGAGCGGCGTGGGGGAATGGCGCCGAACCGGCCGAACGTCCTATCCGGCCATCCTCCGGACGCCCGGGACCGGTTGAACAGGCGCTGTGGTAGCAGGACAATCGCGACATGGCCCTGCCGTTGCGCGTCAGCCTCGTCTCGTTGTCCGTGCTGGTCGCCACGACCGGCGCTGGATCCGGTCCGGTTTTCGCCGCCGCGGCGCCCGCGGTGGCCTCGGGCGCCCCGCGGTTGGCCAGTCCGGACTTCGCGGCCGGCGGCCCGATCCCGACCCGCTTCACCTGCAAGGGCGCCGGCGATCGGCCGACCCTGAAGTGGTCCGGGGTGCCCGCGGCGGCGAACTCGATCGCGATCGTCGTGATCGACCCGGACGCCGTCAACGGCCCGTTCACGCACTGGATGGTCTACGGGATACCGGCCGCCCGGTCCGGCACCATCTCCGGCGGCGACCTGCCCGCCGGGGCGCACGAGCAGACCAACAGCGCCGGCAAGGTCGGTTGGAAGGGGCCGTGCCCGCCGGACGGCACGGGCATCCACCACTACCACTTCATGCTCTACGCCGACCGCGGCGCCGTCACCGGCGGGACGCCGGCCGACACCGAGGTCCAGATCCGCAAGCAGGCCATCGCCGGCGCGACCCTGATCGGCACGGTCGCCGCCGCCCAGCAGTAGCGCCCACACGCTCCATCTTCTGGCGTGTCCCGCGCCCTTCCCGGCTCGCGAAGGGCGCGGGACACGCCAGAAGATGAGAGGGCACGCCGCGCTGGTCTAGATGTGACGCGCCGTCAGAAGTCGGCGTTGCGTGGGGTCCGGGGGAACGGGATCACGTCGCGGACGTTCGCCATGCCGGTCGCGTAGACCATCGTCCGTTCGAAGCCCAGCCCGAATCCGGCGTGCGGGACGGTGCCGTAGCGCCGCAGATCGCGGTACCACCAGTAGTCGTCGCGGTTCAGCCCCATCTCGTCCAGCCGGGCGTCGAGAACGTCGAGGCGTTCCTCGCGCTGCGAGCCGCCGATGATCTCGCCGATCCCGGGAGCGAGCACGTCCATCGCGGCCACGGTCCGGCCATCGTCGTTGGCGCGCATGTAGAACGCCTTGATGTCGCGCGGGTAGTTCATGATCACGACCGGGCGGCCGATGAGTTCCTCGGTCAGGTACCGCTCGTGCTCGGACTGCAGGTCGGTACCCCACGAAATCGGGAACTCGAACTTCCGCCCGCCCGCGTCGGCTTTCTGCAGCGCGGCGATCGCGTCGGTGTAGTCCATCCGTTCGAAGCTGGACTCCACGAAGGACTCCAGCCTGCTGATGCAGGACGGGTCGATCCGCTCGGCGAAGAACGCCAGGTCGTCGCCACGTTCGTCGAGCACCGCACGGAACAGGTACTTCAGGAACGCCTCGGCCAGGTCGGCATCCGCGGCCAGGTCGGCGAACGCGATCTCCGGCTCGATCATCCAGAACTCGGCCAGATGCCTTGCGGTGTTGGAGTTCTCGGCTCGGAACGTCGGGCCGAACGTGTAGACCCGGCTCATCGCCAGGCAGTACGTCTCGACGTTCAACTGCCCGGAGACCGTCAGATGTGCCTCGCGGCCGAAGAAGTCCTCGGCGAAGTCGACCTTGCCCTCCGGCGTGCGCGGCAGGTTGGCCAGGTCGAGGGTGGACACCCGGAACATCGCCCCGGCGCCCTCGGCGTCGTTGGCGGTGATGATCGGGGTGTGGATCCAGAAGAAGCCGTGGTCGTTGAAGAACCGGTGCACCGCCATCGAAAGGCAGTGCCGCACCCGGGTCACCGCGCCGAAGGTGTTGGTGCGGGCCCGCAGGTGGGCGATCTCGCGCAGGTACTCGAACGTGTGCTGCTTGGCCGCGGCCGGATAGGTGTCCGGGTCGTCGACCCAGCCCAGCACGGAAACTGACGTGGCGTCGATTTCGACGCTCTGCCCCTTGCCCTTGGACTCCGCGACCGTGCCGGTCACCACCACCGAGCAACCGGTGGTCAGCCGGGTCACCTCGTCGGCGTAGTTGGGCAACTCCGGGCGGGCCACCACCTGCAAGGTCGCGAAGCAGGACCCGTCGTGGACGGCCAGGAAGGACAGCCCCGCCTTGGCGTCGCGGCGGGTCCGGATCCAACCCTGGACGGTCACGGTGGAACCGATCGCGGCGTCGCCGCGCAGCACCTCGGAGATTTGCAGCACGCTCACGACAAGCAGCCTATTGCGGGGGTCGCGGGACCGGACGCTGCGGGCGCAGTGCCACGAACGCGTCGGGTCGGGGCGATGACCCGGGTCGATGACAAAGCGCACTGGTTCCGCGCCCCCTCCCGAAGCACAGTGGCCTGAGGGGAAATGACCGTCGGGGCGTGGGCGTCCCGGGGGAGATCTGGGGAGGCCTACTTTGGCGCGCGCGCACGCAGTTGTGGTGGGTTCGGGACTGGCCGGCTTGACGGCGGCCCTTGCTGTGGCCGACGCCTACGAACAGGTGACGGTGTTGGACGCCGAGCCGCGTGAGCCGGTTGCGCTCGGGCGGCCGCGGCCGGACGCCGGGCACCTCGAGTTGCTCCAGCCGCCGGGCATCGCGGCGTTGGAGGTCCTTGCGGCCGGGTTCGCCGAGGGGCTGCGGGACGCCGGGGTCCCCGTGCTGCGCAACCTCGACGAGCTGCACCTGGAGATGTTCGGCCACGTCATGTGCCGCTCCGGCGCGCTGTGCGGGCCGCTGTACCGACCCACGACCGCAACCCTGGCCGACCACGTCGCGGCGCGGCTGCCGGGCAACGTCGAGATCCGGGACCGGTTCCGGGCCGTCGGGCTCACCGGCGTCGGCGACCGGCTGACCGGTGTGCAGACCGAGTCCTGGTGGGGCAACGAGTCGATCACCGCGGACCTGGTCATCGACGCCTCGGGCTCCGCCGGGGCGTGCGCACAGTTCCTGGCGGCGGCCGGTCGTCTGGCCCCGGCGATCGAACGCGTTCCCGTGGACCTGCGGTTCACCTCGCTGACCCTGGACCGGCCCGAGGAGCAGTCGGACTCGGCGCTTCTGTACTTCACCGACCCGCACCCGGGGCGTCTCTCGGGCGTCGGGCTTGGTCTGGTGGACGGCGACCGGTGGGTCCTGTCGGTCTTCGGCTACCGCGGCGCGCATCCGCCGATCGACCGCGCCGGCTTGCTCGCCGTAGCCGCCGACCTGCTACCCGGCGAGGCGATGAAGATTGTCGAGACCGCCTCGTTGGGTGTCGACACCGTGACCACGCACGTGCCGGAGATCGTCCGCCGCCGCTGGGAGACGGCCGAAGGGTTGCCCAAGGGCCTGGTCGCGATCGGCGATGCCTGGTGCAGTCCCAACCCGGCCCACAACCACGGCCTGATGCTCGCGACGGTGCAGGCAGCCGTGCTCCGGTCGGTCGTTCTCGACAGCGACGAGGAGGTGGCCGCTCGGTACTTCACCCTCGGGACGTCCGCCGTCGACCACGCCTGGCGCAGTGCGCTCGGGGCCTCCTGGGCCTACCCGGAGATCGGCGCCGCGGAGGCCAAGGCCTTCGACGAGACCACGATGCACGCCGTACTGGCGGCCGCGGAGGAGGACAACGAGGTCGTCAACCTGCTGCTGGCGATGAACTGGGGCATGACCCCGTCCGGTGGGATGGCCCAGGTCCGGCTCGCGAACGCGGTGGCGAAGTCGCGGCGGGTGGGCAAGCGCGACGCGCGCCGTGACAGCCGGGTCGAGCGCAAGGGCACCCGGGTCGAGCGTCGGGCGGAGCGCAAGCAGCGTCGAGCCGGCTGAGGTCCGAACTCCCGGAACGACGAAGGGGGTGGTGCGCCCCGCGGCGCACCACCCCCTTCGGGCTGTGTCAGCGGGAGTAGTACTCGACGACCAGCTGCTCGTCGCAGATCACCGGGATCTCAGTGCGGACCGGCGGGCGCTCCAGGCGGAACTTCAGATCGCCGTGGTTGACCTGCAGGTACGGCGGGATGACCTCGGCGGCGTTGGCACCGGCGGCGGCGACGAGGAAGTTCTTCTTGGTGCGGCTACGGTCGGCGACGGCCACGACGTCGCCCGGCTGCACGCGGAAGGACGGCCGGTCGACGCGGGCGCCGTTCACCTCGAGGTGCTGGTGGGTGACCATCTGCCGGGCCTGGTAGATCGTGCGGGCCAGACCGGAGCGCAGCACCAGGGCGTCCAGGCGGGTCTCGAGGTCGGCCAGCAGCACCTCACCGGTCTTGCCGGTGTGGGCGTGGGCGTGCTCGAAGGCGCGACGCAGCTGGGTCTCGCTGATGTCGTACTGGGCGCGCAGCCGCTGCTTCTCCAGCAACCGGACCTTGTAGTCGGAAGTCTGCTTGCGACCGCGGCCGTGCTGGCCCGGCGGGTAGGGACGCGCCTCGAAGTACTTGACGCACTTCGGGGTCAGCGGGATGCCCAGCGCGCGGGACTTCTTGGCTTTGGGACGCGAATTGTTCGCCACGTACTACTCCGTCTGATGCTGGTGTCTGAAAGGTCTGTACGCGGGCTGCGGGCATGGATAGCAGTGCAGCGGCGGCCTGTTCCCCGCAGGTTCACTTGCTTCCTGCGGTTGGCCTCCGTCGGCACCTACGTCCGACGGGCTGCACTCCCTCGGCGCTCGCGGCGCCTGCACGGTGCGGGTCTGGCGGAGGTCAGCCTAGACCACCGATGGCCCGAGCGCGCAATCCGGGTGCCCCCGGACGTGGGAGCAGCGCTGGTTCACTCCGGCTTGAGGTCGGCGCAGGCGATCTTCGGCGGGTTCGGCTGGTCCTCGTGGAAGCGCGGCTGCCGGACGAGGTAGATGACCACGGACTTGGCGGCCGGCCCGGCGGCCCCGGTGAAGGTCTTCTCGGAGTCGACGGCGACCTGCTTTACGCCCTTCGAGTTGACCTCGAACACCAGGTCGACGCGGATCACGTTGGGCACGGCATCCGGGCCGGCTGCGTCGAACTTGAAGTGGCCGCCGCCCGGGTCGGCCGCGGAGCAGGCGTCGGTGTCCACGTAGGCGGCGTAGCCGGCGGTGTTGTCGAACCCGGTGGAGGTGATCGAGAGCTTCGTCCTGCCGCCGCCCACGACCATCTCGGCGATCCCGGCCACGGCCGGTGACCCGGTCGGCGCGGACTTCACGCTGTTGAGCTGGCCCGAGTAGCCGACAGCGCCCTTCTGGCCTGCCACGAGGTCGCTGGGGGCGCTGGAACCTCCGCCGCCGCATCCGGCCAGGACCAGGGCGCCGGTCGACGCGGCCAGCACGCGCCGGGTCGTGCCGGAGAACTTCATGGGACTGGGGCTCCGCTTCGCCGGGGATCGCCGGCTCGCGGGAGCGCGGATTCCGACGCAGGGTCGCAGGCCATCGTAGGGCCGCGTTCGGGCGGGCCACTCACCCCCAACCGGGGCGCACCCCCTGCAAAACAGAACCGGCCGCGGCCCCCGAAGGGCCGCGGCCGGTTCCGGCGGGGTCGTCAGCAGGTCTCGGTGTACTCGGTCGAACCGGTGCACTTGGCGTTCTCGGCCGGGGTGTCCGCGTTCGGGCCGTTGGCATTGCCGTTGGAGTTGTTGTCGGTGTTTCCGTTTCCGACGTCGCAGAAGCCGTCGTTCTCGTTGCCGAGGTCGCCGTAGTTCTTGTTCTCGTTCCCGTCCTTCGGCGAGTCGGTCGGGCAGTTGGGGGTCGCCGTGGCGGTGACCGCCGCCGGGGAGAAGCGCACCGTGTCGGACGCGTGGCTGTTGCCGGCGGTCACGGCCAGCGCCGCCGGGATCAGCAGCGCACCGAGCGCGGCAAAGGCCCGGATCTTGATGTGCGAGGTGCCGATCATGGTCTGATCCCCTCCGCCGCGGGAGGTTCCCGACGGCCGTTCGACGTCTGCCGCGGTCAGCCTGCGCCGGTTCGCGGTGGTTATGAGCATGGTGGGCGTTTCGACCGATTTGCAGAGGCTTGCTCCGAACGGGTGGGTCGTCGAACGCAGTTGCGCCGCGACCCCGGAGGAGCCGCGGCGCAACGGGTACGACGCTGTTGTGACGGGGCGTCAGTCGTCGCCGGGGTGGTTGACCACACTGCCGTCGCCGTCGTTCTGGTCGCCCTGGTTGCCGTCGCCGACGTTGCAGTTGCCCTGGTTGCCGTGGCCCAGGTTGCCCCAGCCCTGGTTGCCGCTCCCGGAGCTGAACGTGCCCGGGCCGTCGCAGAACGGGCTGCCGGGGATTCCGTTCTGCGGGTGGGTGATGACCACCGACTCGTTCGCGTCGCCACAGGTGCCGGCCTTCGGGCCGTTGTTGACGGCGTCGCCGCTGTAACTGGCGATGAAGTAGTAGGTGCCGGGGACGGTCGGTGCGAACGCAGCCGAGGTGTAGGTGCCGTTGGCGGTCACCGTGATCGGCGGGGACGTGTTGGCCACCGTGGTGCAACCCGTGTCGTCCGGGCCGTAGGCCGTGACCGTGATGGTCCCACCCACCGCGACGGTGCCGCCGGAAAGCGTCACCTGGTCGTTGATGTGGACGCCCACTGGGCCGCCGGCCGAGGCCTGCGTGGTCATGGTCGGCGTGGTCAGGGCAGGCAGCGCGCCGGCGGGTTGGGCGGGTACGACCGAGGCGGCGACCAGCACCAGCAGCGCTGCGGCTACGGTGACCGGCCGGCAGTGCCTGCGGACCGGGGCCCAGGGATCCGACGTGTCGTCCAACCGGATTGCCGGCCACGGCTGCGCCGTGACCGCACCGGGGTAACGGCTGCGATCGTCCGTGTTCATCAGGTCTCCCGATTCGAAACATCGACTGCCTGATGAATCCACGAATCGGACGCAACCCGCCATCGGGTTGCGCCGTCCGGGCGGGCCGGGAACGGCGGTGCGCCGCGGTCCCGAAGGCCCGCGGCGCACGTGGAGTTATGAGCTGACGGTGACTCAGATGTCGCCGCGCTCGTGGGGGTCGCCGTTGCCGTTGCCGCTGTTGTTGTCGCCCGTGTTGCCGTTGCCGTTGTTGCAGTTGCCGACGTTGCCGTTGCCGTTGTTGCCGTAGCCCAGGTTCCCGTTGCCGTTGTTCGGCGAGTCCGGGCTGCAGCGGTGGGCCTCGTGGCGCTCGGAGTGAGTCGCCGGCGGGGTGAAGTTGTGCGGCGGGGTGACCGGCGGGGTGACCGGCGGGGTGACGGTCGGGCCGGCGTTCACCAGGAACGCGGTCGGGTTGAGGCCGTTGGAGCTGATCAGAGTGGTGCCGGCCGTCGGGTCCGCCTCGACGGCGCCGGCGACGAAGTGGTAGGTGCCCGGGGTCACGGAGCTGCCCACGACCCGAACGGGGACGTCCAGGATGCAGTCACCGCTGGTGCCGATGCTGATGCCGTTCACGGTGTACTGCGCGTTGCCGGCAGTGGCCTGCGGCAGGACCTCGCTGAAGATCGGGCTGGCGGCGGAACAGTTGAAGCTGCTCGAGTCGACGGTGATCGCACCGATGCTGAAGTCCGTGCTGGCGGTGCCGCACACGTCGGTCAGCGGCGCAGCGCCGGACGGGGCGCCGGGGGTGGCGGTCATGCAGAGCGGCGCGAGGGTCAGCGCGCTCAGGTCGAGCACGTCGGCGGTCTGGTTGGGGATCTCGACCTTGACCGTGACCGGAGCGCCGTTGATCGTCAGCGAGCTGGTCAGCGGGTCGACGGAAACGTTGGTCGCGGCGAACGCGGAGGAAATCGCGAAGCCGGCGCCGACGATGGCGCAGCCCGCGACCGTGCCGAAGCGGGTGAGGTTACGGCGCCGTCCGTGGACGGTCGCCCTGGTGCTGATGCTGTGCATGAGGTCTCCCGAACAGGCTGGCGCTGCATCGACAGCCGAGCCGGTTGACTCGTCCGCCCTGTCGCAGGCACTGGGAATGGATCGACCGGTTCATGAATCCACCGGAGTTGAGTGCCCGCCAGGAAATTGCGCCCTCCGGGGGACGCGCGCGCGGCGTCTCGTCCCGAACCGTCCGGTCCTGTCCGTTTGCTCCGCGGGGTGCTCGTCAGCCCCCCGAGAGGTCGGTCTGACCCGAGGCTGACTGCCCGTCAGAACCACCCGTGGTGGGCCCCGCGGCGGCTCCGTCGGCCGCCGCCGGGGTGGCCGGGGCCGCCGGGGTCGCCGGGGCAGCCGGGGTCGCCGGGGCAGCCGGGGTCGCCGGGGTCGCGGACACCGCCCAACTCAACGACAACCAGCCCTCGCGATCGTTCGACAACGCACCGTCGCCGGGAACCGTCCCCGCCCCGAGGCTGCCGCCGCCCGCCCCGCCCCCGCCGCTGCTGGTCGCATCGGCGGCCCCGGTCGCGGCACCGCCCACCCCTGCCCCGCCGCCGGCGCCGCCGCCACCGGGACCGCGCCCGCCCCCGTCATGCCCCGTCGGTCCGGTCAGCGCCTTCGCGACGCCGAAGCTCGGGGCGCTGCCGCCCTCGCCGGATCCCTTGCCGTAGCCGTCGCCGCCCCCGGCCCCGGCGTCGCCACCGGACCCACCGAACAGCGGCATGCCGCGGCCGTCGCCGTCCCCACCCGCGCCGCCGCCGCCGCCGGCGATCAGCAGGGCCAGGCCGGTGGTGTGGTCCAGGATCTCGGTCGCGCCGCCGCCGCCCGCGGCACCGGCCGCGCCGCCCGTACCGCCCGCGCCGGTGTTCAGCGCGCCGCCCGAGCCGCCGCGGCCGCGGTCCTGCCCGGCATCGGCGCCGGCCCAACCGGCGCGGATCCAGAGCTCGTCGCCGGGGGTCACCGGCAGCGCACCGTTGTGGATCAGCGCACCGCGCCCGCCGGTCACGCCGAAACTCGTGCCACCGGAACCGCCGGCCGCCCGAACCTCGATCTTGCTCACGCCCTTCGGCACGGTCAGCGTGATCAGCCCCGAGGTCGGGACGACCGAGCAGCTGACCGCCCCGGACTGCGCGGTCTTGCAGCCGTCGGGCATGGCGTGGGCCACCCCGGGGGCGGCGATCAGCGTGACGACTGTGGTCAGGCCACCGACGGCGGCAATCCGACGGACTGAAGAGAACGAGTCAGCAGCCATGCCAGTGCACCCCATCCGCCGGCCCGTGGGCCGGGATAACAAGTCGCGAAAGCGGTATTTCGAAGGGTTGCGCCCGCTTCGTCCGTTTTCCACGGCACTGCTCCGAACGGGTTGCCCACTCCCGTTGGCGTCAACCGCTCCTGTCGCAGCGCGTGGTGCAGGCGCCGCGATCACTAGACTCGACAACGCTGGGCCGGTCCGGTCGCCCGCAGCCACCGTCGATTCGCAGGGGACGCAGTCGAGTTGATCACCATGCAGGAAGCGCTGCTGGCGCTGACCGAGTACTGGACCTCCCGCGGCGCGATGATCGTGCAGCCGATGAACACCGAGGTCGGGGCCGGTACGGCGAATCCCGCGACGTTCCTGCGGGTGCTCGGCCCGGAGCCGTGGCGGGTCGCCTACGTCGAGCCGTCGGTACGCCCGGACGACGCCCGGTACGGCGAGAACCCGAACCGCATCCAGTGCCACACCCAGTACCAGGTGATCCTCAAGCCGGAGCCGGGCGACCCGCAGCAGCAGTACCTGGGCAGCCTGGAGGCATTGGGCGTCGACCTGCGCGCGCACGACGTGCGATTCGTCGAGGACAACTGGGCGCAGCCGGCGATCGGCGCCTGGGGGCTGGGCTGGGAGGTCTGGCTCGACGGCATGGAGATCACCCAGTTCACGTACTTCCAGGCCGTGGGTGGCCAGACGCTCGACCCGATCCCGGTCGAGCTGACCTACGGCATGGAGCGCATCATGATGGCGCTGCAGGGCGTGGGGCACTTCAAGGAGATCGCCTACGCGCCCGGGATCTCTTACGGCGAGGCGTTCGGGCAGGCCGAGTACGAGATGAGCCGGTACTACCTCGACGACGCCGACGTCGCGACCAACCGGTCCCTGTTCGAGTCCTACGCCTTCGAGGCCCGGCGCATGGTCGAGGCCGGGCTGCCCGTGCCGGCGCAGATCTATGTGCTCAAGTGCTCGCACGCATTCAACGTCATGGACGCCCGCGGTGCGGTCTCGACGGTCGACCGGGCCGCGGCCTTCAACGTCATGCGGAACCTGGCCCGTGAGGTCGCTGAACTGTGGATCGCCAAGCGCGCCGAGCTCGGCCACCCGCTGGGGATGCCGCCGGTGTCGCAGCCGCCGTCGTTGGCAGCGACCGGGGACGTCCCGACCGCGCCCGCGCCGCTGGTGTTCGAGATCGGCGTCGAGGAGATGCCCCCGCACGAGTGCGGCAACACCGTGGCCGCGGTGCGTTCGGCGCTGACCACCGCGCTGGCCGGCACCGGCCTTTCCTACGGGGCGATCACGGTCGACGCGACCCCGCGCCGGGTGGTCGCCACGGTGGCCGACGTCGCGCCGCGCGAGGAGGACTCGCGCCGGGTGGTGAAGGGGCCGAAGGTCGCCGCCGCGTACGACGCCGAGGGGAACCTGACCAAGGCCGCGGAGGGATTCGCCCGCGGGCAGGGCGTCGCGGCCACTGCGTTGGAGCGGATCACCCTGGACGGCGTCGAGTACGTCGGGGTCAGCACCGAGGTGGTCGGCCGGGCGGCGATCGAGGTGTTCGCCGAGATCCTGCCGGGCATCATCACCGGGCTGCGCTCGGAGAAGAACATGCGCTGGAACGCGCCCGGGTTGTCGTTCACCCGGCCGATCCGGTGGATCCTCGCGCTGCTCGGCGAGGCCGTGGTGCCCTTCCAGGTCTCGAACCTGTCCAGCGGTCGCCAGACCTGGGTGCACCGCAACGCCGCGGCGCCGGTCCTCGACGTCGCGTCGGCGCAGACGTTCGCCGGCGTGCTGGCCGGCGCGGGAATCGTGCTGGACACCGCGACCCGCCGGGCGGGAATCGTGGCCGGCGCCACCGAACTAGCTGCCTCGGTCGGCGCGACCGTCGATGTCGAGGGCGAGTCCGACGTGGTCGACGAGGTCACCAACCTGGTCGAGTCGCCGAACCCGCTGCTGGGCTCGTTCGCCGAGCGCTACCTGGAACTGCCGTCGGACATCCTCGTGACGGTGATGCGCAAGCACCAGCGCTACCTCCCGGTGCGGTCCGCCGGCGGCGCGCTGCGCAACCACTTCGTCGCGGTGGCCAACGGGGAGTGCGACGCCGACCTGGTCCGGGCCGGGAACGAGGCGGTCCTGCGCGCCCGCTACGAGGACGCCGCGTTCTTCTGGCGGGCCGACCTGCAGGTGACGCCGGAGGTGTTCCGGGGCCGACTGGACAAGCTGGTCTTCGCCGACAAGCTCGGCTCGATGGACGACCGGGCCTCGCGGATCCGGGCGATCGCGCTCGGCCTGGCCGCGCACGTGGAGCTGACCGAGGCACAGGGCGCGACACTGCGGCGGGCGGCGGAGTTGGCGAAGTTCGACCTGGCCACCGAGATGGTGGTCGAGTTGTCCAAGCTGGCCGGGGTGATGGCCCGCGAGTACGCGGTGCGGGCGGGGGAGACCCGCGAGGTCGCCGTCGCGCTGCACGAGATGGAGATGCCGCGCTCGGCCGGTGCCTCGTTGCCGAAGTCCACGCCCGGCGCGATCCTCGCGGTCGCCGACCGGTTGGACCTGCTGGCCGGGTTGTTCGGCACCGGTGCTGAGCCGAAGGGCTCGTCGGACCCGTTCGCGCTGCGGCGGGCCGCACTCGGGGTTCTCGCGATCCTGCGGGCCCATCCGCAGCTGTCCGCGATCACCGTCTCGACGGGGTTGGCGATCGCCGCGGCGCAGCAGCCGGTGGAGGTCACCGCGGCCCGACAGGCCGACGCGGCCGCGTTCATCACCGGCCGCTACGAGCAGGCGCTGCTCGACGCCGGGCACCCGCACAAGTTGGTGCAGGCCGTGCTGCCGCTGGCCGACCGGCCGCTGCGAGCCGACGCGACCCTGGAATCGCTTCCAGGTTTGGTATCTGACGCAGCGTTCAGTTCGCTCGTCGAAGCGGTGCTGCGGGTCTGCCGCATCGTCCCGGCCGGCACTGCCGGTGGTTTCGACGCCGCGTTGTTCGCCGATCCGGCCGAGAGCGGGCTCGCCGACGCGGTCGCCAAGGCCCGTGCGGAGCTGGGTGACGCAGCGTCAGATCTGACTCAGTTCGCTGCGGTCGGCGCCGGCCTGGTCGGCCCGATCAACGCGTTCTTCGACGCCGTGATGGTCATGGCCGACGACCCCGCGGTCAAGGCCAACCGGCTCGGCCTGCTGGCCTGCGTGCGCGACCTGGCCGCCGACGTCGTCGACTGGGAGGCGCTGGGCTGACGACCCCCTCCCTCGCACTTCTGCTGCCTGTCGCACCTATTGAGCGGGCCTGATAGGTGCGACAGGCAGCAGAAGTCGGGGGTTTGGGGGTCGGGGGTTTGGGGGTCGGGGGTTTGGGGGTCAGGGGTTGGGGTCGGGGTTGGGGTCAGCCGAGATCGGCGGCGCGGACCGCGATGTCGGCACGCATGCGGTCGTGATGGTGTCGCAGGTCCAGGCCGGTGAGCTTCTGCAGCTGCGCCAGCCGGTACTTCACGGTCTTCTGGTGCACGAACAACCGGGACGCGGTTTCCTGCTGCGAGCAGTCGGCGTCCAGGAAGGCGCGCAGCGTCTCGACCAGTGCCGTGCCGTGGGAGCGGTCGTAGGCCAGCGCCGGACCGATGTTCTCGATGACGAACCGGGGCAGGTCCAGGCTGCCCGGGCCGGCCAGCAGCAGGCCCAGGATGCCGAGCTCCTCGTGCAGCACAACGCGTCGACCGCTGGACTGACCCAACGCCCGGATCGCGGTACACGCCTCGTTGTAGGCCTCGGCCAACGCCATCGCGTTGCTGCGCGGGGCGCTGACCGCCCACCCGGCTCCGATGCCCGGGGCCTCCTTGTCGAGTTCCTCGGCCGTGCTCTGCAGCACCGCGCGCAGTTCCTCGACGTCGACCGAGCGCACCAGCGTCACGACTGTGTCGCCGTGCCGGGCCGCCAACCGCAGCCAGCCGGTGGCCGCCAGGTTCGCCTCGCAGACGGCCAGCAACCGGCGGCGCACCCGTTCGGCGTGCGTGCCGGTCCAGCCCTCCGCCTCGCCGATCTCGGCCAGCCGTCCGAAGCTGCACACGCAGGCGCGCAGATCCCCGCGCAGGTCGACGTTGACGTGCTTGGCCCGCGCCGCGGCGGCCCGGCGTTCGTCGGCCGGACCGGTCAGCAACGACAGCAGCACCTCATCGCGCAGCGCCGACCGGGCCCGCGCCGCGGCTTGCTCCTCGAGGTGGTGCAAGGCGCAGGCCAGCGCGGCCTGGGTCAGCGAGAGCTCGGTCTGCTCGTCGTTGGCCAGGGCGTTGTTCAGCATCGACAGCCAACCGAGCAGGTCGCCGCCCACGTGGACCGGGCGCACCGCCAACGACTGATCTTCGAAGGTCGTCCAGGACGTCCCGCGAGCTGACGGTGTCTGCGTTCGCAGTGCGGTACGGGTTCTCTCGGCCAGCGCGGCAGTGTCCAAGGTGGTGGGGCACCCGGCGATCACGTCGAGGTCGGTGTCGAAGAGCACCACCGAGGCCCCGGTCCGGGCGGCCACGATGCGCAGCACCCCGGACAGGCGTTCGCCGTCGATGAGGGCCTGGAGCAGTTCCTGTTGCAGCGAGAGCGCGTGGGTGACCTTGCTGAACTGGTTCTCCAGCACCCGGTGCGCGACCTCGACCTCGCGCAGGCTCACCTCGCGCTCGTCGTAGAGCCGGCCGTGGTGCAACGCGATCGCGGCGAGCTCGGCGAGGCCGACCAGGCTGGTGATCTCGCGTTCGGTGAACGAGGTCTCGCGGCGGCGCCACACCTCGAGCACGCCGATGATCTCGCCGTCCAGGGTCAGCGGCGCGCACATCGCGGACTTGGTGCTCTCGGCCACCGCCAGCGCCCGGAAGTCCCCGGAGATCACGTCATTGTTGAGGTAGTCGTCGACCTTGGCCGCGGCGCCGATCTCGAAGGCGTGCCCGGCCAGGCCCTGCCCGCGGCGCATCCGCAGCCGGGCGGTCGTCAGCTCACGGTTGCCGACGCACGCCCGCATGACCAACTCGTCGCCCTCGACCAGCAGGACGCCGGCGATGTCCGCGCGCAGCAGCGCGAGCGCCTCGTGGGTGACGGCGAACAGGCCCTCGTCCAGGTCGCGTGCGGCCAGCACCCGCGCGGCCACCGTCCGCATGGCGTCGATCTCGGTGGCGCCGTCGGACGCGGTGTCGAGTACCTCGAGCGCGACGGCCCGCACTGCCTCGGGGCCCTGGACAGTAGCTGCCGCGATGCGGTCGGCCGCGGACTGGACGGAATCGTTCGCCACCGAAAGGCAACCTCTCCGCGGGGCCGGGACCAGCCCACGGTAAGCGGCGTTCCGGCTCGCCGGCTAGCTCCGCGGGGTGTGGTTCAGGCCGCGTAGCTGCGCAGAGCCGACAGGACACCCTCCGCGCCCGGCCCGGCGGTCCGCAGATCCGCGGCTTGGGGGGTCAGCCGCTGGGCGGCGACTCGGCAGAACTGGCCGGCCGAACCGCTCACTCGCACCGGGGCTCCCGGCGGCCCGAACTCCCAGATCGTGCCGTCCGGCGCGGCCAGCTCGCACCGAACCGCGACAGCCGGCAGGTCGCGCAGCGCCAGGCCGTAGGGCAGGGTCCGGTGCGCCAACCACGCGATGTGCCGCAGCCGGGTGGTGTCCGGGAACGGCCGACCCAGCGGCTCGGCGACATCGAGTCCGTGCGCCCAGTGCTCGGCGATGCGGGTCGTGGCCAACACGGCCGGCCGCAGCGGCGCTTCGGCCCATGGGTAGCGCCGGTCCGGGTCGGCACCGCGCAGCGCCGCCAGCGACGGTTCGAGCCCGGCCCGCCAGCGCCGCAGGACATCCGGGCCCGTCGTGCGCTCCGCGGCCACCCAGGCATCGACGGTCGCGTCCACCGACGAGCCCTCGCCCAACCTGGTCGAGCGGCCCGCGCAAGTAGCCACGACGGCCTCGTTGGTCTGCGCCAGATGCAGGATGACGTCCGCGACGGTCCAGCCGGGGGCCCCGGAGGACGCCTGCCACTGCGCGTCGTCGAGCCCGGTCAGCACGGTCGCCAACGCCTCGTACTCGGCGGCGAGGTCCGTGATCACGTCCATGACCGGAGCATGGCAGAACGCAATCTGCCGTTTTCGCCCCCGTTCGTCCGCCCCGGATGCAAGCTGATGGGCAGGCGCCGGATTCGTGGCAGAGGAGCGGGCGTGGACCTGAGCGGACAGCCACGGCGCGCGACCGGCGCCGAAGCGTGGCGACTCCGGCGCCGGACGGTGGCCGTCGTTGCAGTCAGCTGCGCGGTGCTGACTGCCCCGGTCGGTTGTGCGCCCGAGTCGCAGAGCGGCACGGCTCGGCTGGTCTTGGGCCGAACAGTCGCTACCACCGGATGGACGACGAGGGACAACTCCTCGGTCGCCCCGGCGGCGCAGGCGAGCACGGTGCAGGCGGTGGCTGCCGGCCCAGCACCTGCACTGCCGCCGCCCCCGCCCGGCGTTCAGATCGATCCGGTCGCCGACTCGCACGATTTCGCGGTGTTGCAGAAGGACCTCGGCCCGGATTTCGTCGTCCAGCACGGCGTGAGCGAACCGGCCGTGCGGCCGGGCACCCCTTCTGCCGCCAGCCTGCCCGAGGGCGTGGTCACTGCACTGTCGATGAGCGCTTGGTTCGTGTACGGCGGTCCCGCGTCGAGCACCATCTGCCTGCCGGCCGGATCGCGACGAGCGCGCTGCGTTGCTCGGGTGCTTTCCAACGGGAGACGGGTTTTGGTCCAGCGACCCGCCCCGGTCGCCGGGGGCGATCAGCCGAGTGTCAGCGTGTACTTCGTCCGCTCCGACGACGTCGTCGTCCAGTTGAACCTGACCACTGCGGCCCCGGGCCGAAGCGCAAACCGGGACGGCGCGACGGCGCGATGGCTGGACTCGACGGTCGACCGACTCGGAACGGCCGCCACCGATCGCGGCATGGAGCCGTGGTTCTTCTGGCCGATCGTCCAACCGCCGGACAGAACGTCTGACAGCGCTCCGGTCAGTCGAAGGTGAGGAGAGCCTTGGTGGCCGCGCGGTCCCGCATCAGGCTGTAGCCCTCCACGGCCTGACTGATCGTCAGTTCGTGGCTGAACACGAAGTCGGGATCCAGGACCCCGGCGGCCAGTAGCGGAAGCAGCGACCGGCGGGCCCGGATGGAGTCGCCGATCGAGAACCGCAGCGTGATCTCGTCGGCGAACGCGGCCGCGAGCGGCAGCGGCCACTCGGGCTCAGCGTGGGCTCCGACCGACACGACCGTCCCGCCCTTGCGCACCGCGTCCAGCGCGGATTCCAACCCGACGGGGATGCCCACCGCCTCGATGACGACGTCCGCCCCGCGGCCGTCGGTCAACTCGTCGAGCACGATGTTCAACTCCGCCGGGTCGGCGCCGATCGCCCCGTTCGACCTGGCCAACTCCCGGCGTTCGCCGACCGGGTCGGCGACCACTACCGCGGCCGCGCCGATCACCTGGGCGCACAGCGAGACCAGTTGGCCGACCGGGCCGCCGCCGATCACCGCGACCACATCGGCGGGCCGCACACCGCCGTCCTGGCAGGCGATCCAACCGGTGGCCAGGTTGTCCCCGACCAGCAACGCTGCAGCGTCCGAGACTCCGTGCGGCAGCGGGCTCAACACGGTGTCGGCGAACGGGACGCGGACGAACTCGGCCTGGGCCCCGGGAAGTTCCGGGCCGAAAACCGTTCCGGTGCCGAAGAACTGACGATGCGGGCAGTGCCAGTGCGAACCGCGGTCGCACCACCAGCACACCCCGCACGCGGTGAAATCGCCGCTGCCCACCTCGGTTCCCACGCCGACCCGCCGGAGGGCCGATCCCGCGGCGACGACCGTGCCGACGAACTCGTGGCCGAGCACCGTGCCCGGGCCCATGCCGGTTACATGACCACCCGTCACATGCAGGTCGGTGCCGCAGATTCCGGCCGCCCGCACCTGCACGAGCGCATCGGTGTCGGCCAGCAGCACCGGATCCGGGACGGTCGTCAATGCGACCTGCCCCGGCGCCTGGAACACGATCGCGCGCATGACGGAGCGTCAGCTCACGGCGGCGATGCGCTCGGCGAGGTTCTGCGCCGCCTTGGCCAACGCGGCCTGCTCTCCTGCTTCCAGCGGAAGCTCGACGATTTCGGTCAGTCCGGCGCGGCCGAGACGCACCGGCAGGCCGACCCGGGTGTTCCGCAGCCCGTATTGGCCGTTGGGCACCACCGCGCAGGCCAGGATCTGGCTGCGGTCGTCCCGCGCCATCGTGGTGACCATCAGCGCCGCGGACTGGCCGGGGGAGAAGTAGGCCGACCCGGTCTTCAGCAGCGAGACCACCTCGGCGCCGGAGTCGCGGGTGCGTTCGACGATCGCGTCCAGCGTGGGCCGGTCGATCATCTCGGTCAGCTTCTTGCCGTCGCCGAAGGCCTGGCTCAGCGGGACGACCATCTCCGGGCCGTGGCTGCCCAGTGCGTAGGCGACCACGTCGTCCGGTCGGACTTTGCCGGTCAGGCCCACCAGCGAGCAGAACCGCGCGGTGTCCAGCACGCCGGCCATGCCCAGCACCCGCCCCGGCGGGAAGCCTGTCCTGAGCTGGGCGACATGGGTCATCTCCTCCAACGGATTGGAGACGACGACCACCACGGCGTTCGGCGCCACGGCCTTGATGCGCTCGCTGACCGAGCCCACGATCTCGGCGTTGACGTTGGTCAGGTCGGTACGGCTCATTCCCGGCTTGCGGGGACGGCCTGCGGTGACGATGACGTAGTCGCACCCGGCCACGCCGTCGACCGAGTCCGCGCCGGCGATCCGGGTGGACGACCCGCACAGCGCGGCCCCGTGCCACAGGTCCAGGGCGATGCCCGCGGCGAGCCCCTCGACGATGTCGGTGAGCACGACTTCGTCGAACAGATCCGACTCGGCCAGCCGCATCGCGGCCACCGCGCCGACGTGGCCGGCGCCGACCACCGCGGCTCGCGGGCGCCCGCCCGACCCGGACCCACCGGAACCCAGGGCAGGCAGCGCGGGCGCCGGGGCACCGCGCCGGAACAGGGCGTTGACCGTGCCGGCGTCGGGCTTCGCCGGGACCGGGGCCGGGGCGCGGACCGCGGGGGTGCCGGGCGAGGTCGACGCCGGCTGACGGCCCTTGATGGTTCCGGTGCCGGCCAACTTGTTCGGCGGCACAACGGGATCCGGCACGCGTTTGGGCGGGACCGGCGCCTCCTGGTCGATCCGGACGCCGATCTCCCGCGCGCGTTCGCGGGCCAGCGGGGTCAGCAGGTCCCCGCGGTTGACCCGCAGTACGCCGCCGTCGCTCCTGGCCGCGTCGACCTGTTCAGCTCCGATGACTGCCATGAGTTACCTCAGCCGTCCCGACCGGTGAGCTGCTCCAGAGCCGCAATCGCTGCCTGACTGGCCGCCTTGACCTCGCTCTCGGACCCGGAGATGAACATGCGGCCGAACCGACCGACGGCGCGGTTCTCCACGAGCTTGATGTTCGCGGCTTTCTCGGCCTCGTTGGCGGCCAACGACACGTACGCGGCCGGTGCCACCTCGAGGATGAACAGGCTCTCGCCGGGGATCAGCAGGCTGCCCTTGCGCCACTTGTTGAGCAGTTGCGCCTGGTACGGGCTGACGTTGGTGATGAACTGCGCCGAGGCGACCTTCGGGCGCAGCCGATCGGAATCGGTCAGGCCGAGGTGGCTGAGCACCGCGTCTCCGGCGGCAAGTACCTCGGCCTGCTGGGCGGAGTGGATCTCGAGCAGACCGAATTCGCGCTCGACGACCTGCAAGGCCGGTCGCACATCGGCGGCCTTCAGAGCGACGTCTGCGACGCGAAAGATCTCGTTCCCGGGCGCGACCTCGATGAAAAGTTCGGCCATGCCCGCCACCGGTACGTCACCGGGACTGGTGGCCGCGACATGCGCCGCTGCCTGGGGCTGCATGCGGTCGATGAACGCCCACGTCCGCAGCTGAAATTCCGCCATTACAAGACTCCTGACGTGCCATCAGTTGAGAGCGCGATGCCGAACGGGGTGATCAGCAGGGCGTGCGGGTACTCGGCGACCTCGTGGTCGAGGTAACGCGAGACCACCGCGCCGGCGCCGGGCACCATGAGCGCCCCGCCGACCAGGTGCACGGGCCCGGCGGGTCGATCGGTCATGAGTTGCCCGATGTTGTGCGCGATCCGCTCGATGCCGGGCCGCAGCACGGGCAGCCGGTCCGTTGTGCCGTCCTCCCGCTTGAGCCGCTCGGCCTCCTCCAGGCTGATCTTCTTCGCCCCGGCCAGGATCAGGTTCAGGTGGTGGCCACCGCCGGGCAGGTCGCCGAGGTCGACCAGTTCGCCGGCTCGGTAGACGCCGACACCCGTGGACCCGCCGCCGACGTCGGCGATCGCGCCGTCGCGGACCCGCAGCAAAGCCTGAGCGGCCGTCACTTCATCGACCAGGGCGACACATTCGAAGCCGGCGCGGTCCAGCACGAACCGGCAGGCCCGAGCGTCAGCCTCCGGTACGCCGGGCGGATACGCCGCTCCGGCTCGGGTCAACTGCACCCCGAGCGCGGCCTCGGCGGACTCCTTCAGGGCGGCGGTCGCGGCGCAGGCGGCGTGGAAGTCCACGACCACGCCGTCCTTGACCGCCTCCTCGCGGCGGAAGTCCAGATACACCGGGCGGTCCTCGGCGTCCACGACCGCGATCACGATCGTCGCGGTCCCCAGGTCGATGCCGACCCGCAGTGGGCCCGTCCAGTCCGCGGCCGGCGAGCGCAGCCGCCCCGCCGCAGCCTCGAGAAACTCCGCGACTTCTGCTGCCTGTCCCACGTTTCCGACGCCTCCGATACGTGGGACAGGCAACAGAAGTGGGGTATGGGCGGACGTCACGGTGCGGTCCCGAGGTGGGCCGGGACGTTGGCGCCGTAGAGGCCGCGCCAGGGCCGGGACTCGTAGGCCACGCGCTTGATGTTGATCAGGTGCAGCGGGCTCACGTTGTCCGAGACGATCGAGCCGCTCCACGTTCCGGTGCCGAGCATGAACGACGGCCCGATCTCGGTGGAGTAGCCCATCCCGCCGAACAGGCTGGGGGTGTTCACCGGGATCCGGGACGCGGGCAGTTCCGACAGGCGGGCGACCACGTCCGCGTCGCCGGCGTGGATGCCGAGGGTGTGTCCCTCGCCGCCGAAGGCGAGGATCTCACGGCAGCGCGCGATACCGGCCTCGAGATCCTCGGCCCGGTAGAAGGACAGCACCGGGCCGAGGATCTCGGCCGAGAGCATGTTCGCCGGACCGACCACGTCGAGCTCGGCGCCGAGCACCCGGGTGTCCTCCGGCACCGAGATCCCGGCGCGCTGCGCCAGCTCCTTCGCCGACTGCCCGACGTTGTCCGCGCGCAGTCCGCCGCGTTCGTCGAAGATGACGTCGGCCAGTCGGGCCTGCTCGTCCTTGTTCAGCATCGCGGTGCCGCGCTTGCGGAACGCCTCGATGCCCTTGTCGTAGATCGGGCCGTCGATGACCACGGTCTGCTCGGCGACGCAGGCGGTCCCGTTGTCGAACGACTTGGAGGTGACCACCATCAGCGCGGCCTCGTCGAGGTTCGGCACGCTGCGGTGGACGTAGACCGGTACGTTGCCGGCGCCGACGGCCAGGCACGGCTTGCCCGCCTGATAGGCAGCGCGCACCATCCCGGCGCCACCGGTGGCCATGATCAGCGCGGTGTCCGGGTGGCGCATCAGCTCACCCGTCGCCGCGACACTGGCCCGGGACAGGCATTGGATGATGTCTTTCGGCGCGCCGGACCTCACGGCTGCGGCGCCCATGATCTCCGCGGTACGGGAGCAGCACTTGACCGCGCGTGGGTGCGGGGCGTGCACCACCGAGTTGCCCGCCTTCACGGCGGCCAGGCACTTGAAGATCACCGTCGAGGTCGGATTGGTGACCGGGATGATCGCCGCGATCACGCCGACCGGCGAGCCGATCGCGGTCATCCGCCCGGGCTCGTCGACCCACAGCACGCCCTTGGTGCGCATCCCGACCATGGACCTGGCGCAGAAGTCGGCGTTGTAGAGGTTCTTGAGGATCTTGTCCTCGTAGACGCCGTAGCCGGTCTCGTCGACGGCGAGCCGGGCCAGGTCCGCGGCGGCGTCGGCGGCGGCCGCGGCCATGGCGGCCACGATCCGGTCGATCTCCTCCTGGGTCGCCCCGGCGAAGGCGTCGGCGGCGATCTTGGCGCGACGTGCCGCGTCGCGGGCCTCAGCGAGCGCGGCCAGGTCGGCGTCCAGCGTCTCGATCGTCAACCTGACCTCCAATCAGATCGCGCGGCAGGGCGGGGACGACGGCCCCGGATGGCTGCCTGTCGGCCTGCAGGAGAGCCGACAGGGGTGCATCGGGGGACGACGTCCCAAAGGTCGGGGCGCCCCACGGGGCCTACTTGGTCGGCGGAGCGATCGCCTTCGCGAGGATGCCCTCGACCTCGTCGTGCGGCCGCGGGATCACGTGCACCGAGACGACCTCGCCGACCTTGCCCGCGGCGACCGCGCCGGCGTCGGTGGCCGCCTTGACCGCCCCGACATCGCCGCGAACCATGACCGTGACCAGACCGCCGCCGATCTGCTCGCGACCGATCAGGACGACGTTCGCGGCCTTGACCATGGCGTCGGCGGCCTCGATGGCGCCGACCAGACCCCGGGTCTCCACCAGGCCCAGCGCGGTGGTCGGGATCGAACTGTTCACCGGCATCGGTTCTCCACTCTGCAGTGCTCCGTGCGGAGCGGTAGGTCTACGCGGACTTGCTGAATGTCATCGCGCCTTCGACGACCACAGAGTCGACGATCGCGACAACCGCGGCATCGGTCGGAACCTCTCCGGTGCCGGCGCTGACCCGGGCCGCGCTGCCCCGGGTCACGACGACCATCTCGCCGACTCCCGCGCCGGTCAGGTCGACGGCGACATACGGGGTCTGGCCGGTCACCTCGCCGGTGGTCGGGTTGACCGCGTCGACCAGCAGCAACTTGTAGGAGTGCAGGCCGGGTTGCTTGATCGTCGAGACGACCTGCCCGCTGACGCGTCCCAGCTCCACGGCACCTCCAGGCGCAGTTGTCCGAATTGGCGCGGGGACCGACGTTACGCAGGTCTGCCGGGGCACAGCGTTGTCGCTGCGGGATAACGATGTGTCCTCGGGATTACCGGTGACGCCATCGGCGGGCCGGTGCGGCCGTGGTGAGGTGGGGCACCGGTCGATTGAGGTCGTGGCCCGCTGCCGCGCCGACCGCGCAAGTGTTCCGGAGGACAGATGATTCGCGACGAAGACGTCGAGTTCCACGCCACCGATGCCGGCGACCCGACCTGGGCCGAGACCAATTACTGGGGGTTCTACAACGCGGAGGCGCAGCTCAACTGCGGCGTCTACGCGCTGTTCCGTCCCAACCTGGGTGTCGTGCAGACCACCATCTGCATGAACACCCACGAGGACGCGCTGCAGCCGTGGCGCGCCGACTACGCCGACTACCGCGGGCACTGCCCGATCCCGGAGCCGCGTTCGCTGGCCAACTACTCCCTCGCCAGCGGCCTGACCGTTCGCACGATCAAGCCGAACCGCGACTGGCAGATCAGCTACGACGACGGCAAGGGCGTCACCCTCGACATCCGCTGGACCGGCCTGCACGACCCGTTCGACATCCAGGACCCGGAGATGGACCCGATCAAGGCCGCGCAGCTGGCGGCCGCGGACTTCGCCTGGGGCACTGCTTACAACGGCCACTTCGACCTGACCGGCCACGCCCAGGGCGTGGTCGACATCCGTGGCAAGCGCTACGAGATCGACTGCGTCTCGACGATGGACCACAGCTGGGGACCGCGGGCCGAACGCGGCGCTCCCAACATGAGCTGGTTGCACGCCCATTTCTCCCGCGACTACGCGGTGCACGCCATCTTCACCTTCGATCAGACCGCTCCCGGCGGAGGAACCGAACTGTCGCTCTCGCACGGCTACGCGCTCGACAACGGAAAACTGCTCGGCCTGGCGGCCGGGCACGGCACGACCAAGCGCGATGACGACCTGTTCCCGATCGACATCTCGCTTGCGGTAACCGACATCTCGGACCGGACCCACGTCCTGCACGGGGTGCCGACCAGCCGGTTCGCCTGGCAGTGCTGGCCGAACATGATGGGCTGGAACCCGTTGAACAAGTGGAGTTCCGACCAGGCTCCGGGCGCGACCGGCTGGGGCGAGGTCATGGACTTCTACGAGATCCCGCAACTGACCGCGGTGAATGCCGCACGTCGGGCGGGCTGAACCAAACATGCCGCCCACCCGCACCGTGATCTTCGACATGGACGGCACTCTCGTCCAGTCGCGCGGTGCTGCCTGGGAGGTCTTCCAGGACACGATCACGAAGTTCGACCTCCCGATGACCCGGCGGGAGGAGTTCTTCGACCTGTTCCGGTCGAACTTCTATCAGGCGTTGCGCGACTACGTCGGCGAGCCGACGAAGGCCGCGGCGGTGGGTGAGCACTTTCTGATGGCATTGCGCGAGCGGTACACCCCGGAACTGATCCCGGGCATGACCGACGTCGTGCACGCCCTGGCCGGGCACTACTCGCTGGCCGTGATCTCGTCGAATGCGATGGGCGCGATCCGCCGCACGCTCGACCACTCCGGAGTCTCCACCTGCTTCGCCCATGTGTTCTCCGGAGACGTGGAGAACGACAAGTCGGCCAGCATCCGACGGATCCTGGCCGACCCGTCGTACACGACGATCCGACGCTGCGCGCCGGACTACGTCGAGGAAGGGCACATCGGGCCGCAGGCCACCGCGGCCCAGATCGTGCTCATTACCGACACCATCGGCGACGTCGCCGAGGGAATCGAGTGCGGCATCAGGGTGATCGGTGTCGCGTGGGGAATGCACTCGGCCGAGGAACTGCGTGCGGCCGGTGCCGAGTTCGTCGCACTGTGGCCGCAGGAGATCGTGGCCGCACTGCTGCCCGACGGCTCCTGCGCCACTGGTGGGTGCGAGTGCCTGACCTGCTCGGTGGCGTCCGCGGTCCCGACCAGCCAGGGCGTCCGCGCCCAGGTCGCGGCCGCGGGTCGGGTCCGGCGGGCCCGCAGAGGCCCGTCGGCTCTGAGCCCCGCACCGGCAGCCGCCGCCTCGCACGGCTGTGGGTGCGACCCCTGCAAGCAGAACGACCAACCGTCCCGCGCCTCCGGGTCGGGGCACGCCGACCCCTATCTGTCCTACGCCCTGTCCATCATCGCCGCTGGAGGAAGAATTAAATGACCGTGATCGCTGAGGGCTACAACGCCTTCGAGACCAACAAAACCGCTACCGGAACGGTCAAGTACTTGAAGGACCCGGCCTCGGTGATGGGGTTGATCAAGAGTGGGAAGCTCGGCGAGCACATCCTGCTCGTGCGTGGTGGCACGACCACCTTCCTCGCGCCGGCCCTGACGATGGGCGCGATCGGCGTGATCACGATGTCCGGTGCTCCGGAGTCCCACCTGGGCATCCTGTCCCGCGAGTTCCAGATCCCGTGCGTGATGACGGCCTACCTGACTTCCAGCCCCTCGCGCTACATCGTCGGCGACGCCGGCGACGAGCACTTCGCCGAGGTCGTCGCCCAGCTCGAGGGCAAGAACGTGACGCTGGACTGCTCCGACCACGACACCGGCAGGGTCATCCTCAACGGCTAGTCGCCGCCCCGACACCCATCGACCATTGAGAGAGGTTCCATGAGCGCGAGCGGCAAGGCCGATTATCTGAAGCGGTGGAACGACGCGGGCGACGAGGGCCTGCGCTTCCAGAATCTTGAGTACATCGGCAACTTCAAGGGGATGCCGGGTGTCCCGGACGGCATCCTCGGCGACCGGATGATGCGGGAACGCGCGAAGTCCGGTGTGTTGGAGAAGGTAGCCAAGGAAGAGGTCCTCAAGGACGAGTTCACGATCGATGAACTCAACGACCTGAACAACTATCTGGCGTGGAACATCTGGGACGTGCTGGTCATGCGCGCCACCGAGGGTGTCTCGGGCATGATCCCGCGTCAGGAGTACGAGATTCTCTCGTTCATGCAGGAGTTCTACCGTTATCCGCAGTTCATGCGGATGATGACGGACAACCTCGGGGCCGAGGGCATCATGGACATCGGTGCCAGTGCCCGTAAGGAGATCGGCACCAAGATCAACTGCGTGCACGACTGGTGTCTGGGTGCGGTCGCGTTCGGCATGGGTCGCTGCGGTCTGCTGGCGCTGGAGGCCATCGGCCCCGACGACTACGTCGAGGAATCGAACATCATCCTGAAGTTCATGCAGCGGGTGCTGTGGGGCAAGCGCCAGGACGGCTACATCCTGAACTCGCAGGACCGCTACCGCTGCCAGATCCACGACCAGTCGATCATCGACCAGATCATGGGTCAGACGGTGGACTTCGAGGAGGGCTCGGAGGACTACGGCCGCTTCACCGGCTTCAACGCCACCGCCGAGTTGCTCTCCTTCTTCGACCACTACGACTGCCGGCTGGGCCTGGGCGACACCGGCCCGTACCCGCTGCCCGACGGCCGCATCCTCATCATCCGGGACCTGTTCGTCAACGAGGAGATCTATCACTGGAGCGACGTCTGCGACGGCCTGCCGTACTCGTACACCCTCGCCGTCGTGCTCGACCCCGAGAAGTTGGGCCTGGAAGAGATCCGCGTGAACGACATCTCGACCACGTTCACCCAGCCGAAGAACTACATCACCGCGATCAC